>QNDJ01000020.1 GCA_003644825.1 Candidatus Zhuqueibacterota bacterium
AACTAAAATAAATGGTAAAAATATAATAATAAATGCAGATTTAATCGAGTTCATAGAATCTACACCGGATACAATTATTACTACAACAACAGGAAAAAAAATCATAGTGAATGATTCTGTTAGAGATGTGATAGTTAAAGTGATTAATTATAGAAGGAATTGTTTTCCATTTAAACGGATTAAACCTGTTTCAGATGATATAATTGAGGATTTAACAGATTATTATAAATCTTATTCGGATATTTAAAACTATCCATTAAAAGAAAAGGAGTTCTTGATGGATTTAGCAACAATTTTAGGTGTATTATTAGGAGTAGTTTTTATATTTGCATCGATTTTAATGGGGGGTTCACCGGCTTTGTTTATCAGTCCGGCTTCAGTTATGGTTACTATTGGTGGTGCTTTTTCAGCTGTTCTTGTGAATTTCCCGTTAAAACAGGTGCTCGGGATTGTGGGGGTAGCAAAAAATGCAATTTTTGCCAAGGAAGAATCTCCTCACGAAACAATAGCATTACTGGTAAAATTCGCTGAAAGAGCGAGGAGAGAAGGGATTCTTGCCCTCGAAAAGCAAATGGAGGAAGTAAAAGATACTTTTTTAAGAAATGGTATTCAACTGGCTGTTGATGGAACGGAACCCGAACTTTTAAAAGATATTATGGAAACAGAATTGAGTTACCTTGAAGAGAGACATGCAAGAGGACGCAGTATTTTTGAGTCTCTTGGAGCTTACGCCCCAGCCTGGGGTATGATAGGTACATTAATTGGATTAATATTGATGCTTGCCAGCCTTGATAATCCTGATGCTCTGGGACCCGGGATGGCGCTTGCATTAATCACTACATTTTATGGTGCAGTTGTAGCAAATTTAATAGCTCTTCCACTGGCGGGTAAGCTTAAGGATAAATCAAAAGATGAGGTTTTAATAAGAGAACTGATGATTCAGGGAATTTTATCAATTCAGTCCGGGGATAATCCAAGAATTGTTGAACAGAAACTTAATTCTTTTATAGCTCCTAAAGAGAGAAAATTAAGGGAGGGTTAATAAAATGGCTAGAAACAAAAAAGAAGAATGCCCTCCACCTGGAGCTCCCGGCTGGATGACGACTTATGGAGATTGTATGACCCTTTTATTAACGTTTTTTGTTCTTTTGTTATCCTTTTCTTCAATAAGGGATGCAAAATTCAGGAGGGCAATTGGTGCTTTAAAAGGAGCTCTCGGGGTTCTCCCTTATGAGCAGTCAGTTATTAAACCGAAAGAAATGCCAATACCTCAACTTTCAAATCTTATGGAAAGTGAGGTACAGGAATCCCTTGCTGAGTTAAATGAAACAATGAATGAAATGGGGATGTCTTCTGATATAGTAAAACTCCAGTTGACTGAAGCAGGAATAAAGATAAGATTAAGTGATACACTATTATTTGATGTGGGGCGTGCTCATATTAAACCCCAGATATATCCGATTTTACAGGTGATTGTCGGGCTTACTGAAGGCTGGCCTAACAAAATTATAGTTGAAGGGCATACGGATGATAGACCTATCCATACTGAGGAATTTGCCTCTAACTGGGAGTTATCAGCTCAAAGAGCTATAAACGTGGTTAAGTATTTTGAAGAACTCGGTGTTGACTCAAAAAAGCTATATCCTGTTGGGAGAGGCGCAAATGATCCAATTGTTCCTAATGACACCGAAGTTAATAGAGCACTTAACAGAAGAATAGAAATTTATGTTGAGTATGACCCAAATCAGGTACCTCTGGAAACTATCCAGAAAGTAAAAAGAAGAAGTGTAAAGGAGGAATAAATTTATGGAAGATGAATTACAGGAAGAAGGTTTTGGTGAAGAAAAAGCCGAAGCCGAAGTTAAAAAGAAAAAAGGGAAAAAGAACCCCCTAATTTTTGTTGTTGGATTTGTTGTGCTTGTTGTAGTTGCTTACTTTATTGTTGTTGGAGTTGTTAAACCATGGTTATTTCCGGAAAAAAAGGTAGAGGAAGGATTGACCCAGAAAAAAGTTGAAGAACCACAGGAAAAAAAGGAATTCGGAGCTGTTTATGAAATAAAAGAAATAACTGTTAATGTAAGAGAAAGAAATAGAAGTAGATACCTTATTGCTGATGTTGTTCTTGAGTTTGAAGAAAAAAAACTACCGAAAGGTGTTGAAGAAAGAGATAGTTATATGAGAGATGTTATTAGAGGAATTTTTGGACGTTTGACCTATGAAAAGGCGATGGATGTTACCTATGAGGATACTATTAAAGCTCAAATAAAGGAAGAAGTGAGTAAAATTTTACCTGAAAATGCTAAAATTAGAAGGGTTCTTTTGCCAAAAAAGGTTGCACAATAAGGAGGTAATTTAAATTGTCTGATATTCTTTCTCAGAAGGAGATTGATGCGCTTCTTTCTTCTGTATCGGAAGAGGAAGGGAAATCAACTGTTGAAAAACTAACAGAAGAGATTGAAGAAAAACCAGCAAATATTTATGATTTTAAACATCCCAATAGAGTATCCAAAGACCAGTTGCGAACTCTGCAAACAATACATGAAAGTTTTGCTAAAACTTTTAATGCATATTTGGCTGTCAGGTTAAGAACGATTGTTGATATAAATCTGATATCTGTTGACCAGTTACAATATTCGGAATTTATTCTTTCGATTTCTGACCCGAGTTGCATATATATATTCAGAGTGGAGGAATTAAACGGTGTGGCAATTCTTGAAATTAGCCCACAACTTGTATTGTTTGTAGTTGACAGGCTTTTTGGGGGTAAAGGTGGTTCCGGAGAAGAACCAAGAACGATTACTTCAATTGAACAAACTGTAATGAAAAAGATAATTGAAAAAGCTCTTGAGAACCTATCTACAGCCTGGCAACAGGTAGCACCTCTTACTTTTATTCTGGAAGGATTTGAGAGTAACCCTGATGTAGTTCAAATTGCACCTCCAGGCGAAACAGTTATTACTGTTTCACTTGAAATTAAAATCCAGGATACATCAAGTCTTATGAATATTTGTTTTCCTTATCTTATTCTTGAAGATATTATTTCGAAACTGAATGTTCAACATTTTATTTCCACTACCAAAAAAGAGGCTTCTGAGGAAGAAATTAATATCTTGACAGAGCGCCTGAAAATGACGCAACTGCCTGTCGTTTCATATCTTGGAAAAACAAGTTTGACAGTAAAGGATATATTTAATCTGGAAAAATATGATGTTATTGTAACTGATAAAAAAGTTAATGATTTAATCGAAATTTCAATAGGTGGAAATAATAAATTTCTGGGAAAACCCGGATTCAAAGGAAAGAAAAAAGCTGTAAAAATAATAAGAGAAATAAGAGAAGAAGATTTAACAAATATATAAATTGTAAAAGGGGTTTTTATGGCATTAGAGACTCACATAACCGATGTTCTAACAAAAATATCAGAAAAGGAAGTTCAGGAAGTATCTGAGATTTTAGGCACTGTTATAAATAAAAAGGTTACAGTTTCCCTGGAAGGTATGGATGAATTTGATTTTTCTACTGTAAAAGAGAATTATTCTGACTCTGTACTTATGGTTTCGTGCCATCTCAGTACTGACCCTGAAGGGATTATTATGGTATTTTTAGAGAAGCCTTTAGCTATAAAAATTTCATCCTGGATGGTAATGGCTGAACCGGTGGAGGAATTGAATGAAGAACATCTGGATTCTATTAAAGAGATAGCTAACCAGATAGGTGGAGCACTTGCACCAATCATCAGGGATGAGCTTAATATTAATATAGAAGTTCAGGGTATAGAGAGTAAGGTGGTGGATTTAACTGAAGATATATTCAGTTATCCTGGGTTAATTGCAGAAAAGTTTAAACTTGATATTAATGGTGAGGAATCGAATATAATTTATAGAGTTTTAACATCAAGTACTGTTGAGAGTCTCATTCCAGGTAAGGAAACTGAAGAAGAAAAACCAGAAGCAGAGGCTGAAAAGGAAAAAGGTGAGGGAGAATTTGACCTTGAAAGTATGTTGAGTGAAGCCCAGGAAGAAATAGAGGATGTTTCTGCTCCAGCGGCTGTTGAAGAGGAAAAAAAGGAGCTGGAAAAAGCACCTGAAAAGGAAGTTTTGCCAGAAAAAATGGAATTACTGATGGATTTATCTTTTCCCGTTTCAATAGAACTGGGAAGAACAAAAATGCTTATTAAGGATATTCTGGAGTTGGGGCATGGATCAGTTATTGAGTTTGATAAACTGGCTGGTGAGCCGGTTGACCTGTTAATTAATGATAAAAAAATTGCCGAAGGGGAAGTTGTTGTTATAGATGAACATTTTGGTATCAGAATAACAAGCCTGGTGAAACCTTCTGAGAGGCTCAGTAAACTAAAGTAATTGTGGATATATTATGAGGAAATTTGTTTTTTTTACTGTGTTATTGATTTTTATAACGATGTGCCTGTCAGTTAATAATACACTAGCTCAGGAAAAGAATAATTTTTTTAACACCAGTCAGATTAGTGGTCAGGATACTACAGGTACGGGTAGCGGTTCTGTGCTTTTTAAAAATTCTTCCGGGCCAAATTTTATTCTTCTTTTACTCAAAACTGTGGGTTCTCTAATCGTAATTACTCTTTTGATTTATCTTGTGATATTATATTTTAAAAAGTTCTATATGGGTAAGAGAGGATTGAGTGTAAATTCTTCATCAATGAAAATTATAGGAACTCTTTTTTTAGCTCCTAAGAAAACGATTTATCTTGTAAAAATTGGTAAAAAAGTAGTTGTATTAGGAGTAACTGAAAGTAATATAAATTATCTTTCTGAACTAAATGATGAAGAGCTTGGAGAAATAAATATTGATAAAGTAGCTGTTTCAAATGGTTCTTTTTCATTTCATCTTAATGGATTTCTAAGTAAGCTTATGAGAAAGGAAAAGGCGTTAAAATGAAAAGAATTTTCTGTGTAAAAAGCGTTCTGTTTTTATTATTGCTAATAGTTTTGTTATCTGGCTCGGTTAAAGCGCAGGTACCTACAATTCCGAAAGTTACAATTGGAATTGAAAGAGCAGAAAAACCTGGTGATGTTGCTATTACACTTCAGATTCTTTTTTTAATGACGATTTTATCTCTTGCGCCAGCGTTGTTAATATTGTTGACATCTTTTACAAGGATAATAATTATATTTCATTTTATACGTCAGGCACTGGGAACTCAACAAATGCCGTCCAATCAGATTCTTATAGGTCTGGCTCTATTTTTAACATTTTTTATTATGGGTCCTGTATGGAAGGAGGTGAACAGTAAAGCCATTCAGCCGTATCTTCAGGAGAAAATAACAAGTAAGGAAGCATTTAATGAAGCTGTTAAACCTGTAAGACACTTTATGCTAAAATTGACAAGAGAAAAAGACCTTGCGTTGTTTGTGAAGTTTGCGAATCTGAATAAACCCCAAAACCCTGATGAAATACCGACTCGTGTATTAATACCGGCTTTTGTTATTTCTGAATTGAGAATAGCTTTTCAAATCGGGTTTATTCTTTATGTTCCTTTTTTAATGATAGATATGATAGTAGCTTCTGTATTAATGAGTATGGGTATGCTTATGTTACCACCCATAATGATTTCTTTACCGTTTAAAATTTTACTTTTTGTTCTTGTAGATGGATGGTATCTGATTATTGATTCAGTAGTAACAAGCTTTCGATGACCTTTTCATTTAAGGTTATCGGCAAATTTTGTGAAAGGTTTAGTAAAATGACACAGGAATATATAATTTATCTTGGAAGAGAAGCGGTTTATACCGTGTTATTGGTTTCAGCACCAATGTTAGGCCTTGCACTTGTAGTAGGCCTTGCTATAGGGATTTTTCAAGCAGTAACTTCTATTAATGAGATGACACTGACATTTATACCAAAGATTATAGTTGTAATTCTGGCGCTGGTGATATTTGCGCCCTGGATGATGAATGTTCTTTTAACATTTACTATTAATTTGTTTACAATTGTTCCTAACTTTGCGAAATAATATGTATAATTTGAGTTTTCATCAGTTTATAGTATTTTTTCTTGGTTTTGTCAGGATTGCTACGATACTGTGTACTGTTCCTGTATTTGGATTTAATGCGGTTCCAAATGCGGTAAAAGCTGGTCTTGCTTTTCTTGTTTCTTTAGTAATGTATCCGATAATTGATGCAGGGAATTTCAGGATTCCAATCCAGTTATGGCCTTTTATATTTCTTGTTTTAAAAGAGGTAACAGTGGGCTTAATTATTGGTTTATCTACAGCCTTTTTATTTGTTGGTATACAAATGGCAGGTCAGTTAGTCGGGCTTGATATGGGTTTTGGTATAGTAAATGTACTGGACCCACTAACTGGAGAACAGGTATCGATAATGGGACAGTTTCAATATGTTTTAGCCCTTATTATATTTTTGTTGATGGATGGACATCATTTTTTCTTACAGGCGATAAAGGCTTCCTATGATGTTATTCCAGTAGGTGGGGTAGTTTTCTCAAAGATGATTTCAGGTAAAATTGTTGAAATGAGTGGAAAAATATTTATTATTGCTTTAAAAATAGGAGGACCAGCCCTTGCTGCTTTATTTCTGACAGATTTTGTTATGGGTATAGTTGCGAGAACTGTTCCACAAATGAATATTTTTATAGTTGGTTTTCCACTTAAAATCTCTGTAGGTTTGTTAATTGTAGGATTATCATTACCATTGTTTATTTATGTATTTGATAAGCTTGTGGAAGTTTTTAAACATGATGTGGTTCAATTAATTCAAATTTTGTAATTGAAATATGCCAGAAGAAGATCAACAAGAAAAAACAGAAAGAGCAACACCTAAACGAAGAGAAGAAGCAAGAAAAAAGGGAAATGTTGCTAAAAGCATTGAGATTAATTCGTCGGCTGTTTTATTAGCTTTATTATTATTTTTCAAGTTTATGGGTGGTTATGTATACAGGCAGGTATCTTATTATTCTCAGCTATTGTTTGAAAATTTTGGAACTATGTATGTGAACCGTGATAATTTACCGGGTTATATACAATTAGGAGGTATTGTCGTAGCAAAAATAATAGGACCGGTAATATTAACCCTACTGGTAGTTAGTCTTATTTCGAATTTTGCTCAGGTTGGTCCTATGCTTACTTTTGAGCCACTAATACCAAAGTTCGATAAACTTAATCCTTTTTCGGGTTTTAAGAAAATACTTTTTTCCAGAAGGTCTTTAGAAGAGTTAGTAAAAAATATTTTCAAGATATTGTTAATCGGGCTTATTGCATATTTAACAATAAAAGGTGATGTAAAAGAATATATACCATTAATGGATAAAGCTCCCTCGCAAATATTTAAATTTGTTACCTATGAGACTTTTAAAGTTGGTTTAAGGATAGCACTGGTATTACTTGCCCTATCTATATTTGATTATATGTTTCAAAGATGGGAATATGAACGAAGTATAATGATGACAAAACAGGAGGTAAAAGAAGAATACAAACAACTTGAAGGAGACCCTCATATTAAGGCAAGAATAAGAAGTATTCAGAGGGAAATGGCAAGAAGAAGAATGATAAGAGAAATTCCAGAGGCAGATGTTGTTATAACGAACCCAACAGAAATTGCTGTTGCCCTGAAGTATGATTCTAATGAAATGGAAGCCCCTACTGTTGTTGCTAAAGGAAAAGGAAAAATCGCAGAAAAAATTAAAAAGATTGCTATTGAAAATGATATTCCAATTGTTGAAAACAAACCATTAGCACAGGCATTGTATAAAGCTACAGAAATAGGTGATGAAATCCCTGAGGAATTTTTCCAGGCTGTAGCTGAAGTTTTAGCTTATGTTTATAAACTTAAGAATAAAAAGGTAGCGTAGAATTATGGAAGCTGTTCAGAACCCGACAAATCCTATTTATAAGGCTTTAACTCAGAATAGTGATATTATTATTGCAATTGCTGTTATAGTAATACTGGTACTGATGATTATACCCTTACCTACCTGGACCCTTGATATTCTATTGACGATGAACATTACCTTTGCGATTGTTGTGTTAATGGTTGCTCTGTATATTGTGAAACCTCTTGATCTGGCTGTATTCCCTGGTCTTCTTCTTATTTTAACATTATTTAGATTGGCTCTAAATGTAGCATCAACCCGATTGATACTGGGGCAGGCTTATGCTGGGAAAGTTATCGAAGCTTTTGGAACATACGTTGTCAAAGGGAACTATATTGTAGGGTTTATTATTTTCCTTTTACTTGTTATAATAAATTTTCTTGTAATAGTAAAAGGCGCAGGAAGAATTGCAGAAGTTGCGGCAAGGTTCGTTCTTGATGCAATGCCAGGTAAACAGATGGCTATAGATGCAGACCTTAATGCAGGAATAATTACTGATGAGGAAGCAAGGCAGAGAAGAATGGAAATCGGCAAAGAAGCAGAATTTTATGGCGCTATGGATGGAGCAAGTAAATTCGTCAGAGGTGATGCAATTGCAGGATTAATTATAACCGGTATCAATATTATAGGTGGTTTTCTGATAGGGGTAGCTCAATTGGGTTTATCTTTTTCTGAAGCGATCCAGACTTATACTCGTTTGACCATTGGAGATGGTCTTGTTTCCCAGATACCGGCTCTTGTTATTTCAACTTCTGCAGGTATGGTTGTAACAAGAGCTGCAACAGAAGCTAATCTCGGTTATGATTTACAAAAGCAGATTTTAGCTCAACCAAAAGCTCTGTTTATAGCAGCAGGAGCCCTGTTGTTTTTTGGAATTGCTCCTGGATTACCTTTGCTTCCTTTTTTAATGCTTGCAGTTATTGCAGGCGTGCTTGGATATTTTAGCAGACAGGATATTCTTGAAAGGAAAAGAAAAGAAATTGAAAGAGAAGCACCACCACCTGAAGCAGAAGAGAGGGTTGAAAGTTATCTGCAGGTTGACCCCCTTGAACTTGAAATCGGGTATGGATTGATTCCCCTTGTTGATGTTGAACAGGGCGGAGACCTATTAGGAAGGATAACTACTCTTAGAAAACAGGTGGCTCTGGATATAGGTATTATAGTTCCACCTATTAGAATAAGAGATAACATTCAACTCGGTTCCAATAGTTATGTAATCAAAATAAAAGGTATTGAGGTAGCAAAAGGAGAAATTATGCCAGGATACTATCTGGCAATGAACCCCGGTACCGTTGAAAAAGAAATAGAAGGAATTAAAACAACCGAGCCTGCTTTTGGTTTACCTGCTTACTGGATAACTGAAGAACAGAAGGAACAGGCTGAACTTGCGGGGTATACTGTTGTTGAAGCTTCAGCAGTAATTGCTACCCATTTAATGGAGATAATTAAGGCTAATGCTGACCAGATTCTCGGCAGGCAGGACACTCAGACCCTGTTAAACAATCTTAAAGCTGATTATCCTGCAGTTGTTGATGAACTTGTTCCTGGACTGCTTTCAGTGGGAGCGGTTCAGAAGGTTTTACAGAATTTGTTGAGAGAAAAAATTCCTATTCGAGACCTTGTAACAATTCTGGAAGCCCTGGGTGATTATGCACCTACTACAAAAGATGTAGATGCTCTAACAGAGGCTGTCAGACAGCGGTTGAGTAAAGTAATTACAAATTTATACAAAGACGAAGAAGGCAAAATCCATGCTATAACTCTTGACCCTGCAATAGAGAATCAGATAGAAAATGCAATTAAAGAGGCTACGTCTACTGGTGTTCCGGTTACTTTACCACCGGGTACAATGAAAAAAATTATCGATGATTTTTCAAGAGATATAGAGGAAATGATATCAAAAGGATATACACCACTTGTTGTTACAAATCCGAGAATAAGGCTATACCTGAGGAGATTGATAGAACCAGTATTTCCAAATTTAATGGTAATTTCAACAAGTGAAATTACTCCAACGGTCCAAATTGAATCTATAGGAGGTGAAAGCACAGAAAATGCGGATTAAAAAATTTACTGCTCCAACTATGAAAGAAGCAATTGCTCAGATGAAAAAGGAACTTGGAGATGATGCAGTGGTTCTCAAATCAGAAAAAATTAATAAAGGTGGAATCTTCGATTTTTTTGGTAAAGAACTTATTGAAATTACTGCTGCTAAAGATGAACCAAAGGCTAAATCTCCTTATCCTTCCCGAAATCTTTATTCTTCAAGAATAAATTTTAATACCAATACCGAAGGCATTAAAAAGGAGCTTAATGACCTGAGTATTAGTATGTTGAAGGAAGAGATTAAAGAGATAAAAAATGAAATGAGTAGAATGAGTGATCTCCTTAAATACAGGGATATGCCAAACCTGCCAGAAAATTTAATCCTGGTTTTAAAACAGCTACTGGAAAATGAAGTTGAAGAGAGAATCGCAAAAAAATTAATTGAAGGAATACATTATCAGTTGAAGGGTGATGATTACAATAACCTGAAGCTAATTTTAGACCTGTTATTAAAGAAAATTTCATCCCTTATAAAAGTTGTTCCAGAAAATAATCTTCCGAGGTCTGAGCCTAAAACTATAGCTTTAATTGGGCCTACAGGAGTTGGTAAAACAACAACAATTGCCAAGTTAGCAACAAAAAATAAACTGATAAACAGAAAAAAGGTGGGTTTAATTTCAATTGATACATTTAGAATAGCTGCTGTTGAACAGTTAAAAACTTTTGCAAATATTGCTGAAATACCATTAAAAGTGGTGTATACACCAGATGAAATGATTAATGCTGTTTCTGAAATGAAAGATATGGAATTGATTTATATTGATACAACAGGAAGAAGTCAAAAAGATACACCAAGATTGAAAGAAATAAAAAAATTTCTGGAGATGATTCATCCTGATGAAGTTCATCTTGTGATTTCGATGACTTCCAAATTGAAAGATATAATGGATGTTGTAGAAAAATTCGGGATAATAACTTATAACAGATTGTTGTTTACAAAATTAGATGAGACTACAAACCTTGGAGCAGCATTAAGTGTTATTACCCGGATTAAAAAGCCATTATCCTATTTGTCAACAGGCCAGAATGTTCCGGATGATATTGAAAAGGTTAATCCTGATAAACTTGCAAGAATGATGGTAAGGAGAGAGTTTTTATGATTAAGGACCAGGCATTTCAGCTGAG
>QNDJ01000021.1 GCA_003644825.1 Candidatus Zhuqueibacterota bacterium
AAAAAGGTTGGTATTTAGAAGATTTAAATTATAAATACCAGCCTTTTAATTTTTTATTTCTCATTGGAGCTGTTTTAATCAGTATTTTTCTCATTTACCTGAAATTGCCGAATAATAGAAATTTTACACTTAATTAATAAAGAGGAGTAATATATGCCTATTTCAACAAGAGCAGTAATAGAAGGTCATCTGGATTCTCCAATAAGAAAGATGTTTAATCTTGGTAAAAAGTTAATTCAAGAAGGTAAAAATCCAATTGATGTTTCTTTAGGAAACTCTTTTACAGAGGTTTTTCCAGAAAGTTTCTACAATGCATTTGAAAAAAATTATTTAAAAGCAAAAAAATCCAGGCCCGAAGAAAGATTTCACGGATATATGCAAAACCCCGGTTTTGTGGAGGTAAGGGAAAAAATAGCTGAATGGCTTATGAAAAATAATATATACAAAAATATCAACAGTTCTGAAATTATTATGACTCATGGAGCATGTGGAGGAATAAATGTTATTCTTAAAACTCTAATAGAGCCAATTGTATTCTATGACCAGCCATCCTGGAAATTTGAAATAAAAAATAAAGAGCCCGATGAGGTTATAATTTTAGCTCCTTATTTTGTTGAGTATATTGCATATATAGGAAATAATCAGGGTAAACCTGTTATTGTTAAAACAGATGATAATTTTAATCTAAACATTAAAGAAATTGAAAAAGCTATTAACAAAAACACCAAAGCAATTATTTTGAACACACCGAATAATCCAACAGGAATTATCTACAGTGAGGAATCCATAAACGAACTCAAAATACTCCTGGGAAAAAAACAGAAAGAACTTGGTATTGATATCTATACTATTGAAGATATACCTTACTGGGACCTCAACTATAAGGATTCTCCTCCTCCTTTAATTGCACCAAAATACAAAAACAGTTTTGTAGTATATTCGTGGTCAAAATCTCTTGGGCTGGCTGGAGAAAGAATTGGTTTTATTTCTTTCAACCCTGAAATAACTGATGGACAGGAAAATGTATTTTACGGCCTGAATAGATATCATAGAAACTGGTTTGTTAATGCCAATGCATTTATGCAGAGAATTGTTGGAGAAATAGTTGGAACAACTATTGATATAGAATTGTATAGAAAGAAAAGGGATAAAATTTACAATAAATTAATCGAACTCGGTTTTAAAGTTAATAAACCTGATGGTGCGTTTTATTTTTTCCCTGAAATACCGGAAAAATTTGAATCACCTGAAGAATTTATAAAACTTGCTCTGGAAGGCGATGACCCCTTGCTGTATACACCAGGAGAAGGATTCGGAAAAGGATATGAAAGATTTTTAAGAATAAGCTATTGCACAGACAATAATACCATTGATAGAGCTCTAAATAAGCTCGAAAAAATCTGTAAAAAAATATGAGAAAAAATGTCGCATTATACACTTTAGGGTGTAAGTTAAATAGATATGAAACCGATACTATAAAAACTGGTTTTGAAAAAAGAGGATATAAAATCGTTCAGTTTGGTGAAAAAGCAAAAGTTTATGTAATAAATACATGCACCGTTACTAAAAGAGCTGATGACAAATGTAGAAGAATTATTCATTATGTAACCAGGAACTTCCCTGAATCAGTTATTGCGGTTGTAGGTTGTTATGCTCAGTTAAATTACAAAAAAATTGAACAAATTAAAGGTGTGGACTTAATCTTAGGAAATTATGAAAAGTTTAATTTATTTGATTATTTAAACGAAAATGGAAAGCGTAAAAAACCATTAGTTTTATGTTCAGGTAAAAATTCCAGTTATAAAAATGAAGAAATAGGCTATTCTACAAGCAGGACAAGGGCTTACCTTAAGATTCAGGATGGTTGCTCTTTTAATTGCACATATTGCATTGTACCACTAGTAAGGGGAAAAAGCAGGTCAAGAGATGAAAATAGTATTCTTCATCAGGCTCAAAAATTGATAGATTATGGATATAAGGAAATAGTACTAACAGGAATCAATCTTGGAGATTATAAAAACGGTAGAGGATTAACTGATTTACTGAAAAAGATTATAAAAATCAATGGATTAAAACGGTTAAGGCTCAGTTCCATAGAACCAAATAGATTTTCAGATGAATTAATTGAGTTAATTGCGGAAAACAACATAATATGCAAACATTTGCATATTCCGCTCCAGAGTGGAGATAATACAATACTGAAGAGAATGGGAAGAAAATATTCGGTCAGTGAGTACGCCGAAATCATCAAAAAAATAACAGGTAAAATCCCGAATCCAGGGCTGGGAACAGATGTAATTACAGGATTCCCCGGTGAGAATGAGAATAATTTCAAAAATACTTTTGACTTCATCAGTAAAATGCCTTTTTCCTACTTACATATTTTTGGGTTTTCAGTAAGAAAAGGAACAACTGCAGAAAAAATGCATGATAAATTGCCAGCAACTATTATTAAAAAAAGAAGCAAAATTTTACTGGAACTTGATAAGAAGAAAAGAAAAGATTTTATGAAAAAATTCATTGGAACCACGAGAAAAGTTTTATTTGAAAGTGAGGATAATTCCTGTTTCTACAGTGGTTTTACAGATAACTATATTCGGGTCAAATGCAGAGGAAAAAACCTTAAAAATGAAATAAAGGATGTTTACTTAAAAGAAATTAATGATAAATATATAATCGGCGAGCTGGTTGAATGAAAGCCTTTATCAAAACATACGGATGCCAGATGAATAAATATGATTCGGAAATAATTGCTGGTATCCTGAAGGAAAATGGGTTTAAGTTAACTGAAAAAACAAATGATGCTGATATAATTCTTGTAAACACCTGTAGTGTAAGAGAACATGCGGAAAAAAGAATGCTGGGATATCTTACTGTAATTTCAAATCTTAAAAAAGAAAACCCTGATTTAATCATAGGTGTTGTAGGTTGTGCAGCACTGAGGTTAAATAAAAAAATCCTGAAAAAAATACCCGGCGTAAATTTTGTCCTCGGACCCGATAAATATAAATTACTTCCAGGATTATTAACAGATTTATCCTGTTTTGATGAAACCTGTTATACTGTGAATAATAAAGAAAAATATGAAGACATTATTCCAGTAAGGAACAATGGTATATCAGAATGGGTAGCAATAATGAGAGGATGCAACAATTTCTGTTCTTACTGTGTTGTTCCTTACGTTAGAGGAAGAGAAAGAAGCAGGTCTGTTAAAAGCATAATAACCGAAATAAAAGAACTTGTAGCACAGGGCATTAAAGAAGTTACTCTTCTGGGACAGAATGTTAATTCGTATAATGATGGTTCCTTTGATTTTCCTGATTTGCTCAGAAGGGTTAGTGAAATCGATGGGTTGAAAAGAATCAGATTTGCAACTTCGCATCCAAAAGATTTATCCACGAAACTACTGGAAGTAATTAAAGAAAGAAAGAATATCTGTAATCACATTCACCTCCCTGTTCAATCTGGTTCTGGTAAAATTCTTAAGAAAATGAACAGAAAATACACACCAGAAGAATATATCTCCCTGGTTGAAAAAGCAAAATCTATGATAGAGGGTATATCTATAACTACGGATATTATAACAGGCTTTCCCGGAGAAACTGAAGAAGACCATCAGGCAACAATGGAATTAATCAGAAAACTGGAATTCGATTCATCTTTTGTTTTCAGGTATTCTCCAAGAGAAGGAACAAAAGCCTTCCATTATAAAGATGACGTCCCGGAAAATGTAAAAATAAGAAGGCTTGAAGAAATAAACTCATTACAACAATCCATTTCTGAAAAAATAAATAAAAAACTTATAGGAAAAACCTGCGAAGTTTTAATTGAGGGCACAAGCAGACGCTCCAAAAAAGAAATGAAAGGAAAACTCGATTCCGGGAAAGGAGTAGTTATTAAAGAAAATGATAAAAAGGTAAAAGCAGGTGATATTATAAAAGTTAGAATCTTCGATGCAAACAGTAAAACTTTATTCGGGAAAATAAATGGGAGGAAGAATGTGGATATTTAGATGGATAATAATTTTTATTTTTATCGTTTTAATAATCTGGTTCGCAATAGAAAATGCAGACCAGAAAGTTACAATTAAACTATTCAAGTATGTTTTTACAGATGTTCCCCTGGTTCTGGTAATGTTTGAAAGTTTTATATTAGGTGTTATTGTCTGGTTTTTAGTATCTCTTTTTCAGAATTTAAAACTCAAAGTTCAGTTAAAATCTATAAAAAATATTAATACCCAGCTTGAAAAAGAACTTAAAGAAATGAAAGATACTCTCCCTGAACAAAATGATGACAACATAATTGAGGAAGAAAATTGAAAAGTGTATCTAAATTTTGTTCTGCTTTATTTTTAACTATAATAACAATTTTTTTCTGTTTTTCATTATTATATGGTCAGGATGCCGAATACTACTTACGATTATACGAAAACAACAGAATAGACGATTTAAAAAACATTTTAAAAAACAAACCCGCTCATAAGGAAGAAATATCAATAATTTTCCTCAAAGCTCTTCTTGAGGAGGATGCCGAACTGGCATACAATAATTTTCTTCGGCTGTCAAATTTATCTTCTCTTTATGGAGAATTCTCAAATTTAAGATTAGCACAGTATAATTATGCTAAAGGGAATTATAAAAAGGCTCTTGAAATACTGAATGATTTTTTGAAAAAATATCCAGAGTCAAGATACAAAAATAAGATAAATAATCTCTTAAAATTAACTGAAAAGGCTATAGAAACTAACCCATCACAAAAGTCCTCTGTAGAAGCTTTACAGGAAAAAAGGTTTGTTATTCAACTCGGTGCATTTGCTATAAAGGATAATGCACAAAAAAGGTTGAATTACCTTAAGAAAAAAGGGTTAAACAATATTTATATAAAAATAAAAGAGGTTCTGGGGAAAAAGTGGTATTCAATCCAGCTTCAACAGGTGATGACAAAAGAAAATGCTAAAAAGAAAGGAGAAGAATTAAAAAATAAGTTTGGAATCAGTTGTATAATCGTGGAAAAATAGTTATAAAAGAAAGTATTATAATACCTGCGGAAAATAAAATTTATCAAAAAATAAGGATTTAATTACAGATGAAAGCATCAATATTCTATCAACATGGTGGGCTAGATGTATTGAAATATGAAGATGTTAAGGAACCCCGAATCGATGCAGATGAAGTTTTAATCAGAGTAAAAGCCTGTGCAATGAACCATCTTGATTTATGGTTAAGAGATGGATTACCTGGAATTAAAATCCCTTTACCCCATATTTTAGGAGCTGATATTTCTGGAATCGTAGAAGAATGTGGAAATGTTGTAAGCAATGTAAAGACTGGAGATGAAGTTTTACTGGCTCCTGGTTTAGGTTGTGGTCATTGTGAACAATGCCTCTCCGGAAACGATAACCTGTGCCGATATTATACCATTATTGGATATATGGTAGACGGTGGATATGCTGAATATGTTAAAGTTCCATCAAAAAATGTAATACCAAAACCCGATAATTTAACCTTCGAAGAAGCTTCTGCAATACCTTTAGTTTTTCTGACTGCATGGCATATGCTGGTGAAACGAGTGAATCTAAAACCGGGTGAAGTAGTCCTAATTCATGCTGCCGGTAGTGGTGTTGGAAGTGCAGCCATTCAAATTGCAAAAATGTTAGGTGCAAAAGTAATTGCAACAGCAAGCACCCGGGAAAAACTGAAAAAAGCTGAAGAGTTAGGTGCAGATTTTACCATTAATTATCAGACAACCAATTTCTACCAGGAAGTAAGAAAAATAACAAATAAGAAGGGAGTTAACGTGGTCTTTGAACATACGGGAACTGCAACCTGGGATAAAAGTGTTAAATCTCTTGCTACCAATGGAAGACTTGTAACCTGCGGAGCAACTTCGGGATATGAAGCAAACCTGAATTTAAGATTTCTTTTTGCAAAACATATATCCATCTATGGTTCATATATGGGTGGAATTTCAGAAGTATGGGAAGTTATAAAGTTCTTTAAAGAAGGAAAACTCAAACCCGTTATAGATAGAACACTAACATTAAAAGAAGCATCAAAAGCTCATAAAATTATGGAAAGTAGAAAACAATTCGGAAAAATCATCCTGATTCCATAATAAATAATTATAATTAAATTATTCTTAAGTTTCTCTAAACATATTTCATAAAAAGATACTTATGAAAATAAAAATTGACTACGGTAAAAAAGGATTGGTTATTGATGTCCCGGATAAAAATCTTTCAAAAATCCTTTCGATGAGAAATACCAGACCTGTTGATAATCCAGAAAAAGAGATTGAAAAATCCCTTGAAATGCCAGTATCTTCCCCCCCATTGAGATTATTAGCGAAAGGAAAATCTAATGCTGTTATTCTGATAAGCGATATTACAAGGCCTGTCCCGAACAGGATATTACTGCCACCTATTTTAAAAACCCTTGAAAACAGTGGAATTAAAAGAGAAAACATCACTATTTTAATAGCAACTGGAATTCATAGACCAAATCTTGGAAAAGAGTTAATATCAATGGTTGGTGAATTCATATACAAAAATTACAAAATATTAAATCACTATTCAAAAAAAAATGATGAACTTACATTTATAGGAAATACAATAAGTGGAATACCTGTTTACATCAATTCTACATACTTAAATAGTGAATTAAAAATCGCCACAGGATTTATAGAACCCCATCTGATGGCAGGCTATTCGGGTGGAAGAAAGAGTATATGTCCTGGTATCTGTGGATTAGAAACAGTAAAATATGTACATGGGCCTGAAATCCTTGAACATCCTGATTGCAGGGAAGGAATATTAGACGGTAACCCATACCATAAAGAAGCTGAAAATATAATGAAAATGGCTGGCCTTGACTTTATTGTTAATGTTTCATTAAATGAGGAAAGAGAGATTACAGGGGTATTCTCTGGAGAACCTGTTGAAGCTCATAAAAAAGGGGCTCAATTTGTGGAAAAACATGTATCTTCATACATAAAGGAAAAGGTTGATGTGGTTATTACAACAAACGGTGGTTACCCGCTGGATCTTAATTTATATCAATGTTGCAAAGGAGCAACAGGCGCATTATCTGTGGTTAAAAAAGGGGGAACTATAATTGTAACTGCCGAATGCTCCGAAGGACTGGGAAGCCCTGAATTCGCAGAACTCTTCAGAAATGAAAATAACCCTGAAATCTTTATGAATAAAATAAATAATCCTGACTTTTTTGTTGTGGACCAGTGGGGACTTGAAGAATTTATCAGAGTAATTAAATATGCTGACCTCTACATAGTAACCGATGGTATATCGAAAGAAGACAAAAATAAATCGTTTTTAGATTTTTCCGACAGTGTAGATGAGTTATAACAAGATGTTTTAAAAAATACGGCGACGATATGAAAGTGGCGGTTATACCAAGAGGTCCCTACGTTATGCCTCGCATCGGGAATTCATATTAAATATCTACCTCTCTCCTGCACCGATAATTACGATTTTCAATATATTTAAAGTAAGATGTACACCCACACTTTATAACAAACTCAGGATTTTTAAATATTTTTAATTTAATAATCTATACTTTGTTGTTTTTTGTTGCTTTTAGAATAGTTCTTTTCTTTTTCCAACCTCCTTCAAAAATTTCATAGAGAATTGGTAGTTGAAGAGCAGTAAGGAATATCGCAGTTAACTCTCCACCTATATATACAACAGCCATCGGCTGCTGAAGCTCCGATCCTGTCGATGATGTAAGAACTGCTAATGGAAGAACACCACAAATAATAACAAGTTCTGTCATCAATATTGGCCTTAACCTTATAATAGAGCCCTCCATAATTGCATCATGCAATGTATGTCCTTCTTTTCTAAGGTCGTTAATAAATGCAACTAATATGATTGCATTCTGTATCGAAATACCAAACAAAGCAATAAACCCAACAGCCGAAGACACATTAAACGTTATACCTGTAATCCACAGAGCTATTATACCACCCATCATTGCAAAAGGAACATTTAATATTATACAGATAACATTCTTCAATGAACCAAAAGACAGATAAAGAAGGAAAAATACAATAACTGCAACAATTGAACCAAGGATTAATAGCTGTTTTGTAGCTCTTTGCTGACTTTCAAATTGACCGGCAAACTTAATATAGTATCCTGCAGGCAGGGATACATTTTTATAAACTTTTCTCATCGCTTCTTCAACCCAGCTCCCCTGGTCTCTTCCCTGAACATTACATATTATAACTCTTCTTCTTGTAACATTTTCCCTCATAATTGTAAGTGGGCCTTTAGTTATTTTAAAATTAGCAAAAGTCTCAAGTGGAATTCTCTGCCCGGATGGGGTATCTACAAGGAGTTTTTTTATTGTTTCCAGGTCTCCTCTGAATCTTTCTTGAAGCCTTATAAATACCGGGAATCTCATATGCCCTTCCAGAACATCTGTTACAGCAATTCCATTAAGAGCTGTTTCTATTACATCAGAAACATCGCCGATATTTAATCCATACCTTGCAAGTTTCTTTCTATCAAAGGAAACTGCTATCTGAGGTGTTCCTGCTGTTTGTTCCACACGCAGGTCAGCAACACCTTTTACTGTAGAAATAATATCTCTGATTTCCTCAATTTTCTTATCAAGAACTTTAAAATCTGGACCGAACAACTTTATTGCGATTTGTCCTTCAATTCCAGTAAGCATCTCTGTCAATTTATTCTGGATTGGCTGTTCAAATATATAATGAATACCCGGTATTTTATCAAGTTCAACCCTCATCTCAGCGAAAAGCTGCTGCATTGATTTTCCTCTTCTTTCTTTGGGTTTAATTTCCATAATATAATGGCTGTGGTTCACAGGATGGGCATGTTCTGATTGCTCTGCATGGCCTGTTGTTCTATTTATAGAGAGAACTTCAGGAAACTTCATCATCGTTTTTTCAATAATTCTCCCAATTCTGTCTGATTCTTTAAGAGAAGTGCCCGGCATAAGAATTGTGCTTAATATTATCGAACCCTCGTCCATTTGAGGCAAAAATTCTCTTCCAATCCTTGGGAATACAAAAAACAAAATAATAAGAAAAATAAGAACCGTAACAGTTAAAAATTCCCATTTGATTCTCAAACAATAATCCAGAGCTTTTCTGTAAACTTTTTTGAAAAACTCAATTGCAAAGTTATCTTTTTCCTTAATTTTTTCCTTTTTCAGTAATAAAGAACATAAAACAGGTTTAAGAGTTAAAGAGTTTATCAGACCACCTAATAATGCAGCTGCAACGGCAAAGGCTGTTGGTGCAAACATCCTGCCTTCTATTCCCTTCAGGGTAAAAAGTGGAACAAATACAAGTATTATTATCAATGATGCATGAAAAATGTGTTTTCCTACCTCTTTTGAAGCTTCAAGAGTTAAATCGAAAGTAGTTCCCTTTTTTTTCTGCAATAATCTATATATATTTTCAACCATTATAATAGAGGAGTTTGCCATCTTACCTATTCCAATTGCAAGCCCCCCAAGAGACATTACTGTTATACCTATATGAAATATTTTCATAAGGATAAAAGAAAAAAGCACAGAAATCGGTATTGTAAAAGAAGCTATCAATCCACTCCTTATGTTCCCCATAAATAATATAATAATTAATATTACAAGTAAAGCACCCTCTATAATAGCTTTCTCAACATGCCCGATAGCTTTCCAGATAAGTATCGACTGGTCATAGTAAGGTGTGATTTTTATCCCAAAAGGCAGAGCTTTTTCTATTTCTTTAATTGCCTTTTTCAGATTGCTAATTGTTGTAAGGGTGTTTCCTCCATACTGTTTTTCTATTACCACATCCACAACTTCATTGTTTTTTCCATTCCTTCCTGCAACACCTCTTCTTAATTGATGCCCGATTTTTACTTCAGCAACATCCTTTACATAAACCGGCACATTATTACGTTCTGTAATAACTGTATTTTTGATATCTTCGATACTCTGAATTCTTCCCAGTCCCCTTACAACATATTCCTGAGCACCCTTAATTAAAAGCCCACCTGAGGGATTGTAGTTGCTTTCTTCAATAGCTCTTTTTACTTCTGAAATTGTAATATTGTAATTTTTAAGTTTAGTAGGGTCAAATAGAACCTGATACTGTTTGATGAATCCACCAAGGTTAATAACAAAAGATATACCGGGAACACCCAGTAGTCTATATCGTATTATCCAATCAGCAGTTGATCTGAGTTCCATTGGGTCAACATTATCCCCCTCTACAACAAACTGAAAAACCTCTCCCATTCTTGAGGATACAGGACCCAGAACAGGTTTAAGGGTATTTGCAGGTAGTTGATTAGCCACAAGCTCAAGCCTGCTGGTTACAAGCTGTCTGGCTAAATATATGTTTGTTCCCCAATCAAATTCAACAGTTACAACAGATAATCCAAGACTTGATTCTGACCTGACCCTTGTAACGTGAGGGGCACCATTCATAATACTTTCAAGTGGTCTTGTTATTAATTTCTCGACATCCTCTGGCGGCATTCCATAATTTTCTGTTATTATATTAACAAGAGGAGCATTAAGGTCAGGGTATACATCTACCGGAAGCGTTCTGAATATTAAGGCTCCAATTACCATAATTAAAATTGTAATAAAAATAGTAAGGAGTCTATTCTTCATTGCCCAGGTTATAAGATAATCTATCACTTTAATTCTCCATTTATTTTTATTAATGGCCAATAGTAGTTTAACACTAATACTTTATTCTTGTTTAAGTTAATGAATATCCACTCCAATACCTTTTTTCTTTATCATTTCAGAAAAAATCTGGAAATTCCCCCTCGTAACAATTTCATCACCTTCATTTATTCCACTTAGAATTGCAATCTGATTATCACAGGTCTGACCTACTTTAACTTCCCTTCTTTTGAAACCTTCTTTGTCCTTTATTATCACTATCTTTTTATCTTCATGGTCGATGACTGCATCTTTTGGTATTACAACACAAACCTGATTTTCTGCAGTATATATTTTTATATTTGCGAACATTCCTATTTTTAACATATTATCTTTATTCTTCACTTCAGTTCTGATAACTGTGGTTC
>QNDJ01000022.1 GCA_003644825.1 Candidatus Zhuqueibacterota bacterium
ATATTTCTCCAAGGTCAGCAATGATTCGTTCGGCAATAATTCCAGGATGGGGACAATGGAGTAATGGGAAAAGACTGAAGAGTTTTCTGGTTGCTTCTGTTGAATCTTATTTAATTGTAAGATTCGTTGATTATTATCAAAAGTATAGTAAAACAGAGGATGAAAAGGAAAAAGAGTTTTTTAGAGACCAGCGGAGTAAATATGGATGGTGGTTACTTCTTGCTTATATTTTAAGTTTAATGGATGCTTATGTTGATGCATATTTAAAAGATTTTAATAAAAATATGGATATAAATTATTCAAGATTAAATTTTTCGATGAATTTTTTACAACGGAGCAGGCATCCCGGGGAGATGCATATTTTTTCTTTATTAGTATCTTTTGAGAATAAAACTCTGAGGTGATGAATGGAATTGAAAGAAACCCAGAGAGGTATCTGGAGTTCCAAGATTGGTTTTATACTTGCAGCAGCGGGTTCGGCTGTTGGGCTTGGTAATATATGGCGCTTCCCGACTGTTGCAGGCCGAAGTGGAGGTGCTGCATTTGTCGTTTTATATCTTTTTTGTGTTGTAATTGTTGGATTACCGGTAATGATTGCTGAACTCTCAATTGGAAGACATACAAGAAAAAATCCAGTAGGTGCTTTCGAAAAACTTGCCCCCCATTCAGGCTGGAAATATCTGGGTGTACTCGGAATTGTTACCGGTATAGCAATTCTTTCCTTTTATGCGGTAATAGCAGGATGGATTATAGGATATTTCTTTAAAGCTGTGGGTGGAGAGTTCCAGAGAATTTCTACCGCAGCGGAGTCTGAAATGATATTTACTGGTTTTGCAAGAAACCCTTTTTACCAGATGCTTCTTCTTGGTATATTTATATTGCTGACATCTCTGGTTATATGGCGTGGAGTGAAAGGTGGGATAGAAAAATGGTCTAAAATTCTGATGCCTATATTAATTGTCATACTCATTTCCCTTGTGATAAGGTCAGTAACACTGCCCGGTTCTTCAAAGGGGTTAGCTTTCTATTTAAAACCCGATTTTAGTAAGATGAATTTTAAGATACTGCTGGAAGCCCTTGGGCAGGCACTTTTTTCCTTAAGCCTTGGAATGGGAACAATGATAACCTATGGAAGCTATATTCAAAAAAGAGATAACCTCTCAACATCGGCTCTATATGTGTGTATATTTGATACGGCTATAGCAATACTTGCAGGTTTTATGATTTTCCCTGCACTGTTTGCAATGGGTATGAAACCGGATATCGGTCCTTCGTTGATATTTCAGGTTATTCCTGCTATGCTGGCACGAATGCCGGGTGGCTACTTTTTTGGTATTGGAGTATTCCTTCTAATAGCTATTGCTGCTTTAACTTCTACAATATCGCTTCTCGAGGTTCCTGTTGCTTACGTTGTTGATGAAAAAGGATGGAGTAGAAGTAAGGCTGTGACTGTTATGGGAAGTATTGCATTTATTTTTGGAATATTTTCGGCTCTTTCAAATGGCGCATTAGAATTCCTGACAAAATTGCCGGCTATTAATACCAGTTTTCTCAATGTAATGGATACAGCTTTTTCGAAGTTTTCACTTGCAATTGGTTCTCTTCTTGAATCTTTATTTTTAGGATGGATATGGGGCACAGCAAAAGCTATTGAAGAGATTGAAGGCGAAGGAGTAATTTTTAAATATAAAAAAGTGTGGATTCCATTTATAAAAGTAATTACTCCTTTATTAATTCTCATTATATTTGGAGATTTATTAAGGAGAACATTTTTTTAACTGTTAAATATGAAAGAATTAACAGGAGCAATACACATACATACAAAATTTTCAGACGGGACAAAGGATGTTCCTGAAATTATAGATATTGCAAGAGAAGTGGGGCTGGATTTCCTGATGTTCAGTGACCATCATACTCTTGAGCCAAAAAGATTGGGGTTTGAAGGATGGCATGGGAATCTACTGGTTTTTATAGGATATGAAATTAATGATAAAGATGATAATAATCATTATCTCGCATTTAATATAGAAAAAGAGTTAAATAATCACCTTACGCCAGAAGAATACGTAAGAATCATTAAGGAAAAAGGAGGTTTCGGGATTATTGCTCATCCGGATGAACAGGGAAGCAAAATAGAAAGATTCAGAACTTTTCCTTGGAAAAACTGGGAGATAAATGGATACTCCTGTATTGAGATATGGAACCAGATGTCTGAATGGAAAGAAGGGCTCACAAAAAGAAATCAGCTCTGGAAACTATTACATCCGAGAAAATCCCTGAAAGGACCAAAACAGATTACTTTGAAAAGGTGGGATGAAATTAATAAAATAAGAAAGGTGGGGGGTATTGGTGGTCTGGATGTGCACGCTGTTCATTACAGATTGTTTAAGATATTCCCTGTTATTATATATAGATATAAGGTTCATTTTAAATCAATAAGAACCCATGTTTTAATTGATGATAGCCTTTTTAAAAATAATTCACTGCCAGCTTTCGAAAAAGTAAAAGTGAAATTTTATCACTCTCTTTCCAGTGGAAGGTGTTTTATATCAAACTTTGCTCTGGGGGATGCAAGGAATTTTAGATTCCTTTGTGAATCCGGAAACAATATTGTGGAAACAGGAGAAGATTTAATTAAAAATGAGGGTAGAATTAAGTTTCATTGTAATCTTCCATTAAAAGGAGAAGTCAGATTATTTAAAGATTCTGTGCTAAAGGATAAAAAAAGGGGGAAAGAAGTTAGTTTTAGCTGTGATGAACCGGGAATTTATAGAGTCGAGGTTTATAGAAAAAGAAAACCCTGGATTTACTCAAATCCGATAAGAGTTCTAAAAAATGAATAATATAGATAAACCCGGAGAAAACTGTGCTGTTTTCGGGATATATGGTCATAAAGAAGCCTCGAAACTGACCTATCTTGGTCTTTATTCACTTCAGCACAGGGGGCAGGAAGGTTGTGGAATAGTTTCTTCTGATGGAAGTGAAGTATTCGTTCATAAAGGAAGAGGACTTGTCTCAGATGTTTTTTCTTCACCCGGGATATTTCGTCATCTTAAAGGGTATATAGCAATAGGACATAACAGATATTCTACTACTGGTTCTAACCTTCCTTCCAATGTTCAACCATTTGTAGTCGAATGTAGGGATGGACCTCTTGCAATATCCCACAATGGTAACTTCGTAAATACAAATTTTCTAAGAAAATTACTGGTCAAAGAAGGGTCAATTTTTCAGACTTCGACGGACTCTGAGCTTCTTGTTCATATAATAGCCAGGTCAAAAGAAGAAAACCTGGTTCTGAAACTGAAAGAGTGCCTTGCAAAAATCAAGGGTGCCTACTCTATTGTTATGCTGGTCAAAGATAAACTTATTGCTGTAAGAGACCCCAATGGTTTCAGACCCCTTTGTATAGGTAAAAAGAGAAATTGTTATATAATAACTTCTGAATCGTGTGCCCTTGACCTTTTAGGGGCAGAATATCAACGGGATGTGAAACCAGGAGAACTTATTGTAATAGATAAAAATGGTTTAAGTTCCCACCAGATATTTCAACCGGAAAAATTGACTTTTTGTATATTTGAATTTATATATTTTTCCAGACCTGATAGCAAAATCTTCGGAGAATATGTTGATAAAACAAGAAGAAAACTGGGTAAAAATTTAGCCCTTGAAAAACCAGCAAATGCAGATATTGTTATTTCTGTTCCCGATTCAAGTAATACTGCTGCCCTGGGATATTCTCATAAATCAGGAATAAAATTTGAATTGGGTTTAATAAGAAACCATTATATTGGAAGAACATTTATTCAACCGAGTCAACCATTGAGAGACTTCAATGTAAAGGTTAAGTTTAATGCTGTTGGCGGTGTCATTAAAAATAGAAGAATCGTGGTGGTAGAAGATTCCATTGTAAGAGGAACTACATTGAAAATGCTGGCAAGATTAATTAAAAATGCAGGTGCCAAGGAAATTCATATAAGGGTATCTTCACCACCAATTCGGTATCCATGTTATTACGGGATGGATTTCCCTACTGAAGAAGAGCTTATAGCCAGTTCTCTTTCGGTTGAGGAAATTAGAAAATTCCTGAATGTTGATTCTTTAGGGTATTTATCCATTCAGGGATTACTTGATTCAGTTCCAAAAAATGATGCCGGCTTCTGTAATGCTTGTTTCAGCGGGGATTATCCTGTTCCGATTGAAGAGAGATTGTTAAAGAATCAATATGAAATTTTTAACCATATACATTTAAGTGACAAAGTAAGATAAAGTATATTCTTAGTTTCTAAAATTGCTAAAGGTAAATATTGAACTGTGTGATTTATGTGGATTGTGTGTGGGAGTGTGCCCGGAAGATGCTCTTTATCTTTCCGAAGTCAAACTTATAATCATTCAGGAAAAATGCAGTTTATGTTTATATTGTGTAAATTGTTGTCCATTCAGGGCAATATCAGTAGTAAAAGAAAAGTAATTTAAGGATAATACTCTGTGCCTGAAGATGATAAAAGAAATTGATTATGATATTATAATAGTAGGAGGAGGACCAGCAGGAACCACTTCTGCATATTATTCTGCTTTAAATGGAGCAAAGGTGATACTATTTGAGCGACATTTATGTATAGGAAACCCTGTTAGATGTGCAGAAGGTGTTAGCAGAAGGGGACTTGAGGAATTTTTTAATCCAGATGAACTCCAGGGTATCAATCGTGTAAATAAATTACAGATTTTTGCTCCATCAGGTGCTTTTGTTACTATTAAGACAGATGAAGTCGGATATATTATTAACAGAAAAGTCTTTGATTTTAACCTTGCAAAGCGAGCATCTGAAAAAGGAGTGAAAATTATTACAAGGGCAAACGTAATTGATTTAATTAACAGAAATGGAAAAATAGAAGGAGTAAAAGTTGTTCATCTCGGAAAAGAATATGATATATACGGTAAAATAATTATAGGTGCAGATGGAATCGAATCCAGAGTTGGTAAGTTATCAGGATTGAGAAAATCGTTTAAGCTGGATGAAATAGATTCCTGTGTTCAGGCGACAATTTACAGTAAAGAAATTGACAATGATATTTGCAGGGTATATTTCGGGCACGATATTGCTCCTGGTGGATATGCCTGGATTTTTCCCAGGGGAGACAATACCGCAAATGCAGGGCTCGGTATTTCTGGAGTTGCCTCTAAGAAACAGGCTCCTGTGGATTATCTCAGAAAATTTCTTGAAAGGAGTTTTTCTGAATATTCTGTTTTAGCAATCATAGGTGGAGGTGTGCCCTGTGCAAAGGTTCTTAAAGAACTGGTAATTGATAATGTTATTCTTGTGGGGGATGCTGCCCATCAAACAAATCCCCTTACAGGTGGTGGTATAATAAATGCAATGAGAGCAGGCAAAATTGCAGGTGAAATAGCCGCCACCGCAATAAAAGAAAATGATTGTTCAGAAAAGTTCCTTAGAAAATATGAAACCGAATGGAAAAAACTCTATGGAAATAGACACTCTGCATTGTATAGATTGAAAAAATCAGTATACAGTATTTCCGATGATGTTCTTAACAGGATAGCATACTCTATGAATAGATTATCGGAAGAAGAAAGAACCCTTGCAAATACCTTTAAGATAGCTCTAAAAGAAAAACCTAAACTGGTTCTGGATGCTCTGAAGATATTTTCGGGTGTTTAAAAAATGAAACCTGTTTTTGAAAAATTTAAAACTGGATTATACAAAACAAGGATTACCCTCTTTTGCAAGTTGAAAGATGTAATATCGAGGGGTAAAAAGTTTAACCAGGAATTTATTGAAAACATAGAGGAAATTTTGATTGAAAGTGATATAGGTATTGAAACAACAATGTATTTGATGGATGAGTTGAAAGAACAATACAGAAAAAATAAAAATTTTGATACTTCAACTGTTCTTGGAATCATAAAGAAAAAGTTGAAAGAAATAATGATGGAATGCAATACTCCTGAAATCTCGGAAAGGAAACAGGAAAAACCTTATGTTATTCTTGTTGTAGGGGTTAATGGAACGGGGAAAACAACAACTATTGGTAAACTGGCTTATAAGTATAAAAAAGAGGGTAAATCAGTTCTTCTTTCTGCGGCAGATACTTTCAGAGCTGCTGCTGTTGAACAGCTTGATATATGGCGGAAAAGAGCAGGTGCTGATATTGTAAAAACGAAATACGGTGCAGACCCTGCCTCTGTCGCTTACGATTCCCTGCAGGCTGCTATTTCAAGAAATATTGATGTTCTTATCATCGATACTGCGGGAAGGCTTCATACAAAAGTAAACCTTATGGAAGAATTAAAAAAAATTAAAAGGATTCTTAAGAAGATTAAACCGTCAGCACCTGATGAAACATTGCTTGTTCTTGATGCGGTTACAGGGCAAAATTCTCTTACTCAGGCAAAAGAGTTCAATGATGCCATAGGTATTGATGGAATAGTCCTAACAAAACTTGATGGAACTGCAAAAGGTGGTATTATCGTTCCTATTTTAAAAGAACTTAAAATTCCTGTAAAATATGTTGGTATGGGAGAAAAAGTAACAGACCTTGCATTATTTGATTCAGAAACTTTTATCAATGCATTAATATGTGATTAATTATGAAGCAGATACCTGTTAAGCTTATTACTCTAGGTTGTCCTAAAAATTATGTGGATTCCGAAATTATAAAAGATATTTTCACTGGAAGTAAATATAGAATTGTAGATGGAAATGAAAATCCTGATATAGTTGTTGTAAATACCTGTGGTTTTATTGAGGATGCAAAAAAGGAATCCATCGAAGTTATCCTTGAAACAGTCAGGTTAAAGAACGAAAAGAAGATAAAAAAACTTATTGTAACAGGCTGTCTATCCCAGAGATACAGAGAACAACTACTTGAAGAAATCCCCGAAATAGATTTTATTTTTGGGGTTAATGATTTTTCAAATCTTTACAGCACTCTTTATAACGATTTTCCAGAAAAACCGCTAACCGAAAGAAAGTTAATCACTCCGAAACATTATGCCTACCTGAAGATTGCTGAAGGGTGTGATAACCTGTGCTCTTACTGTATCATTCCTTTTATCAGGGGGAGATTTAAAAGTAGAGAGATTAATTCACTTGTTAAAGAAGCTGAAACCCTTGCAACAAATGGTGTTAAAGAACTCATCCTTATTGCTGAAGATACAACATCCTATGGTATTGATATTTATGGAAAAAGAAAATTACCTTATCTTCTTGAAAAACTTACAGGTATTGATAAATTAAAATGGATTAGAATACTTTATGCTTATCCTGGATATGTTGATGATGAATTAATAAAATTTATTGCTGAAAATAAAAAAATATGTCGATATATAGATATTCCTGTTCAACACGTATCAAATAAAATATTAAAAATGATGGGAAGAAAATATAATAAAGATTTTCTTCTGAAGCTTATAGAAAAAATACGAAAAAAGATTCCAGATATAGGATTACGAACTACTGTAATAACTGGTTTTCCGGGTGAAACGATGAAGGATTTTAACGAACTCCTTTCATTTATTGAGTATGTGAAGTTTGATAGGCTGGGTGTTTTTACATATTCAAGAGAAGAGGGAACTAAAGCTTACTATTATAAAGATCAATTATCTAAAAAGGAAAAAGAAGAAAGAGCAGAAGAAATAAAATGGTTACAGAAAGAAATCTCTTTAAAGAAAAATCAAACTCTTATTGGTGAAAAGTTAAATGTTATTATAGATAGTTGCGATAATGTGGAAAAAGTGTCTACAGGAAGAACTGAAAAAGATTCTCCCGAAATCGATAATAAAGTACTGATAAAAAAGAAACTAAAACCGGGTCAATTTTATAAAGCGACTATAACTGAAGCATCCGATTTTGACCTGATTGGATATTAATATAAATATGGTGCGATATGGATAGAAATTATTTCAAGCTGAAATCCAGTATTTGTTCGAGTCTTGTTGTATTTTTATGTTTTATATTTATTTTTTCTTTGAAGTATGTATATTCCTTTCAATCTGACATTAACCCTTATGTTTTTCTGGAGAAAGATGACAGGTTTGTTATTACTCCAGAGCTTGAAATTATGGTGAATTTCTGGAAGGATGTCTATACAAAATATCCTAAAACCAGTATTGTAATACATGATAGAAATCATCTGGATGTTATATATGAAGTTTTTGATACAAAAAAATACATAAATAAGGGGTATTCAAGAAGGAAAATCTGGAAAATCATAGGAGAACGAAAACTTAAATACAAAAGAATTTTAAGATATATTTACAGGAATTTAAGAAGAAAAAAACATTTCTCGGGGGATACTTTAAGAATATACAACTTATACAGAAAGAAAAATCTGTTAGAATATCTATATAAGGGTTCAAGAAATATACGCTGTCAGCAGGGCTTAAAAGAGATGTTCAAGAACGGGCTTATTGTTTCAGGAAGATATATGAAGTATATTCTTGAGATATTTAATAGAGAAGGAATCCCCCTGGAGTTTGCTATAATTCCTCATATAGAATCCTCTTTCAACTATAGAGCTTACTCGAAGTTTGGTGCATCTGGATTGTGGCAATTTACAAGGTCCACTGGAAGAAAATATCTAACTATTAATTATATTATTGATGAGAGAAGAGACCCTATACGTTCAACAGAAGCTATTGCTAAATCATTCAAAGAGAGTTATAATAAACTTGGAGATTGGAAACTTGTTCTTCTTTCTCATATTTATGGTATAAATGGCACTCAGCGAGCAATAAGACAATTGAGAACAAAAAATATTGTAACCATCATAAATAAGCATAAAGGAAGAGTTTTTGGTTTTGCTTCAAAGAACTTTTACCCTGAGTTTCTTGCGGCAAAAAATGTTGTAAAAAATTATGAGAAATATTTTGGCAGAATAAAATTTGAAAAGCCAATTGAATTTGAAAGGTTTTTACTTCCGGATTATTTAAATTTTTCTGCGATAAAAAAGTATTTCAATATAGAAGTATCCGAGTTCAGTGAACTGAATCCAGCTATATTAAAACCAGTATATAAAGGTGAATGTTATTTACCAAAAGGATTTGAGTTGAAACTACCATCAGTGAAAGGGATTAGTTTTGCTACTCTTTATGAACAGATTCCAGGCAAATATAAAGCAAAAAACCAGAAGTTCCGGGGATATTACAGGGTTAAATGGGGTGATAATTTGAGTTTTATTGCCAGAATTTTAAAAGTCAGACTCAGAGATTTGATTGTATTAAACAATATTAAAAATCCTAATAGAATAAGAGCAGGTCAAAGATTAAAAATCCCGGGGATCTTTGCATACTTACCAGAAAACGATAATAACCAGATTAATGAAGACAGGTCAGTTCTTACAATTTTTGTAAAGGATAATGAAACCCTCAGCCATTATGCGGACTGGTCAAATACTTCAACTTATTACATCAGACAAATTAATAATTTATCTTCCAGGTGGAAGATTCACTATGGTCAGAAAATTATAATTCCTTTATCAAAAGCTTCAAAAGAGGAATTTCTGGAGGAAAGAGAGAGTTTCCACAAAGATATTGAAGAGAAGTTCTTCCATGAAAATACAATTACAACTGTGCGGGTTCATAGGGTAAGAAGCGGAGAAAATATCTGGCTTATTGTGAAAAAATTTAATAATATTCCAATATGGCTGCTGGAAAAATACAATAAAAATAAGTTTTTACCTTTTATTAAAAAAGGAGATAGGATTAATATCCCGATAGTTGAAAAAATTGCTGATGTGGGTTCATAAGAATAGTTTTTAATAATATTGATTTTAAAACATAAAATTTGTAAAATATATAGGTAAAACAATTTCATAAGGAGGAAATATGGCTATAAAGGAAAAAATTGAGGGCGATGTTGCGGTTCTAACTCTTAAAGGAAATCTTATGGGTGGTCCGGAAACACAGGATTTAAGAGAACATATCTATAGTTTAATTGGAGATGGAATTAAAAAGGTTGTTATAGACCTTGGAAAGGTTAAATGGATGAACAGTGTAGGTCTCGGGGCATTGATGGCGGCTCTTACCTCAATGAGGAATAAAGGTGGAAACCTGAAACTTGCAAACGTTACCAAGAAAGTTCAAAGCCTTTTAATGATTACTCAATTAATGAATATCTTTGAGACTTTCGAAACTGTTGATAGAGCTGTTGCAAGTTATAAAAATGAATAAGTTATGAAAATAATTATTCTGGGTTCTGGAACCTGTATACCCAGCAAAAAAAGGGGTTCTCCGGGCTATTATCTGGAGATAGGTGGTCAAAAAATGTTGATTGACCCGGGTTCTGGAACTCTTCATAGACTTGGTGTTATTGATGTAAAAATAGAAGAAATTTCAACTATATTTTTTTCTCATTCTCACGTTGACCATACCGCTGATTTGATTCCTATTCTATTTGCGAAGAAAAATCTACATGAATTTTCCCGGCAGGATGATATTTACCTGTATGGATTTAAAGGATTTAAAAATTACTTCAAAAAGCTATGCTCTATTTATGAACCCTGGATAATCTCCCAGGATTACAATATATTTGTAAATGAATTCAATACTGAAGCTATTTCTTTTAAGAACTGGTCTTTATCTATAAAAAAGGTTGAACATAGTCAGGAGAGCGTTGGTTTTAGATTTATTGAGAATAGTAAAATATTCACATTTTCGGGTGATTCGGATTACTGTAAAAATCTTGTTGAGCTTTCAAGGGATGCGGATCTTGCGATACTGGAATGTTCATTTCCTGAATCAATGGGCTGTCAGAACCATTTAACACCGGTAAAGGCAGGTAAAATTGCATCAGAAGCAGGTGTAAAGAAACTTGTGCTAACTCACCTTTACCCAATATGTGATTCTTTTAACATTATTGAGGAATGTAAGAAAGTTTTCCCCGGAAAGGTAGAAGTAGCTGAAGACTTCAAATCATATCATCTGTAAAATAGAATATAATGAGAATTTTTTCTGGGTCAATTTATTCAAATTTATTAATTGTTA
>QNDJ01000023.1 GCA_003644825.1 Candidatus Zhuqueibacterota bacterium
CATTTTTTGATATGAAAGATGCCTATGTTACAGAACATATTGTGGAAGAGAATGAACTTCTTCTTACGAGTGGTGTTTGGGGAGTTGGGGAGCTCTTTTATGTACCACCTGATACAGACAAGGGTAAAGGACAAGTTTGGATTCGAGACTTTAAGCCATTTCAAATTGCAAAAGTAGATTTAGAGTATTTTATTGAATGCCGACAATATTTTACTACTACTGAGTGGATTGACTTATTAGTATCGAGCATGGGATTCAGTCCTACCGTTAATAATGAACAACAAAAGATGTTACTTTTAACTCGCATGCTTCCTCTTATTGAGCCTAGGGTTAATCTAGTTGAGTTGGCTCCGAAAGGTACAGGTAAATCATTTGTTTTCGATCACCTTTCCAGATATGCTCGAGTTATAGGAGGTGGTAAGGTTTCCCCCGCAGTATTATTCCATAATAATCAAACCCATGAACCCGGGCTTGTAACTAGATATGATACTGTAGTGTTAGACGAAGTTCAGAGTGTTCGCGGTGATAGTGCTGGCGAATTAATCGCTATGCTTAAGGTTTATCTAGAATCCGGGAAATTTAGTCGTGGGAAAACAGAGGCAACAGCTGAAGCAGGATTTGTTATGTTAGCAAATATAACCTTAGATGAGAAACATATTCCTATTAATCTTGAAAAAGGAATTTTTAGAGAATTCCCTAATTTTCTCCAAGAGACCGCATTCATTGACCGCATACATGGTGTAATTCCTGGTTGGTACTTACCTCGCGTAACCCAAGATACTCCATCTGTATATTTAGGATTCAAGGGAGATTTATTTGCTGAAGTATTGCATGTTTTAAGAAAAGATCTGAGGTACACAGACTATGTAAATGTAAATATGCGTCTTTTAGGTTGTGATGATTTACGTGACAAAAAGGCTATTACTAGAACTGCTACAGCTTATTTTAAATTGCTTTTCCCTAATCTTAAAGTAAGTAAGAAGGAATTTGTGAAGTATTGTGTCCAGCCAGCGATTGAACTAAGGCAACAAATTCGAGATGAGTTATGGAAAATGGATAAGGAATATGAAAAAGTGGACATTAAAGTAGCCCTTCCTACTTTTTAGTTTCAATATGTGTTGGATAAGCATATTCATAATTTATAATAATAACAGGTAGATAGAAAATAATAATGTTATTATACTTTTTTTTATGTTACTGTTTATTCTTTTTGTATTCCTATCTTTTAGAGCCGCTACATCCTGGCATACGAAATGCACCAATTCGTGTTGAATAGCCCTCAGCACCCTTCTTAATATAATCGCCTACATACCAGATTGTGCAGTCATCTACTGGATCTATTGCGGTTTGAGAGTAGTCCTCCCATCGTTTTGTATTTGTTTGTGCTGCTTCACCTTCAACAAGAATAGCTTCCTGTAAGGTCAGTATACCCGGGGGGTCATCCGATAGCCTTCCTGCGAATCGCTGACCCGGAAAATGTCTTGCATCACAATAAGAGTATCCAATACCAATATTACCCATAGCATCTATAGCCGGGCTGGCCATCCATCGGTACCCCCCACCCGGTGCATAGGTACCCTGCTGGTAAAGTTTAACATTTCGGTTTTTATCCAGCCTGAATTCATACCATCGTACTCCACCACCCCCTGAGGAGGTTTTTACTGAATGAACAGCTACAATTGACTCTCTATCACCGATTCGCCGATACACCAAACGTGCCATAATCTTGTCTCCCTGTGCATCAAGTCGCTGGTCTGTTCCCTGTTGTGGTACACACTCGGTCAACTGGCCATTGCCAAGATAGTGATATGGTGCTACAGGAATCTTCTCAGGACCTTCAAGTTTTGTCTTAGACGGATCGTCCCAGTTCACATAAAACTTCCATACGTAGATTCCATCGTCCTCAAAGATATTTTTTAACTGTGTCCCTCCCGTAGCCATCATAATACTCGGAGCCCCTGCCGGGGGGAGTTGTTTTCCATCAAGGTCAGCATTAATAATGAAATTTACGCCATCAATAATAAAGCCCTGTTCGATGGCATCCTCACCCTTGAGCATCTTTTCTCGCTCCACAACATACGCATGCTTCTGTATTACATTATCACCGGTACTTGTTGTTACATAGTAACCATCTGGCCAGATTGCCGGTCGTGGATAATCAGGAAATAGCGGCCTGAGGAACTCATAACGATAATAAGACCCGAGCGGGTCAGAACCTGTACTGACAGCATAGCATATTGCATAAGGACCCTGTTCGTTCTGGAGTTTTCTTTTCTTTCTTTTTTCCCTCATAAGGGCACGCATTCTGGTTTCAGCTTCTATTTCTTCAGGTGTTGGTCTGGGTGGTTGATAAAGAAGTTCAGCTACTCCGGGTTGCCCTTTAACGGCAGGTTGACTTATATGAACAAGTTCACCTGCCATTATTTCAGTTTGTTCCTTTTTCCTGTGGGAGAGACGCCTGAATATCGGCATTACGATTAACCATCTGTCAGCGAGCTGGTCATAGCGCACAACCGCATCTCCATTGTTGATTTTGTCAGCATCTCCAAAACCTCTAAAAACATTGTTTGTTTTAACAGGCCCATATAGAACTTTTCCTGTTGTGTCAAATAATGCTCCCTTTTTTGTAAAAATTGCCATACGAGAGTTTACAATCTGAACAATGTGGTTCGGACCAACAGCCAGTGAGTTATCAGATGGGTTACGAAACCTGGCAGTACCCTGAGGACCTTCAAAACCTTCGCCGAGTCCATCGAAACTCGCAACTATCTCGGGAGAAGGTTTTGTTCCCTGCTCTGTTTGTTCAACCGATGCTGATGTAAGCTGGAGATTTGCTGATTTTGATAGGTCAATATTATCTTTCTCTTTAACAAAATCTGGATAAAAAGATCGAGACAAGACTCCTTCTTCATCTTTATCGTTAGTAATTGGTATCGATACAAGGGGTTGTGAAACATCGTGTGCAACAGCATAATTGACCATTACTGTCCTGTTGAATACTCGATCCCGGGTTTCAGAATATTGCAGAATAAAAGCACCAGATACAACAAGTATTATTATAATAAGAGCTGATATAATTAAAAAACGATATCTATAAAACATTGTTACACCTCCACAAATTGAACAATAATATAATAATTTTTTAATTTTAAAACAACAAGCTGGAATATAATTTTAAAATATACTATTTTGTAAAAGGTGGGTTTTCAGTTAACAATAAAAAAATGTCGGAGCGACTGGATTTGAACCAGCGACCCCCAGACCCCCAGTCTGGTGCGCTAACCGGACTGCGCTACGCTCCGACATTATGAAAGAATATCTAAAACATCCTTCAGTTCTTTTCTGATTTCTTTTATTTTTTCTTTGATATTACCCTTTTTTTTATCGAGTTCTTCTTCTTCCTTCAGTTTTCTTCTGGCTCCTTCAATAGTATACTTTTGATTGTATAAGAGGTCTTTAATTCTACGAAGATATTTAATATCTCTTTCCCGGTAAATACGGTTTCCTGCTCTGTTTTTAGTTGGTTTTAAACCAGGAAATTCTGTTTCCCAGTATCTCAGCACATGCTGTTTCAAGCCTGTAATCCGGGAAACTTCGCTTATTGAATAATAGAGTTTTTTTATTTCACCGCTCTGCATTTTATTCCGCTTTATATAATATCATCAATAGGTGTATATTTAAGGCCAAATGCATCCGAAACACCTTTATATGTTATTTTTTTATCAATAATGTTCACACCTTTTTTCAGTTCTTCATTTTCTTTGATGGCTTTCTCATAACCTTTATTTGCAAGTTCCAGTGCATACGGAAAGGTAGCATTATTAAGGGCTTTTGTTGAAGTAATTGGCACAGCACCCGGCATATTTGCAACACAGTAATGCAAAATTCCATCAACAACAAATGTAGGATCATCATGAGTAGTAGGATGAGTAGTTTCAACACAACCACCCTGGTCAACTGCAACATCTACGATAACAGATCCAGGTTTCATTAACTTCAGCATTTCTCTTGTTATAAGTTTTGGTGCTTTTGCACCCGTAATTAATACACCACCAACGACAAGGTCAGCTGTTTTCAGGCTATCTCTTATTGTATGTGCGTCAGAATATAATGTAAATACATTTCTGGGCATAATTTCACTTAAATATCTTAAACGGTCAACATTAATATCAAGGATTGTAACTTTTGCACCAAAACCTGCGGCGATTATGGCGGCATTACTTCCGACTACACCCCCACCCAGTATTAAAACATTTGCAGGATCAACACCAGGAACACCACCCAGAAGGATGCCTCGACCACCTTTCATTTTCTCAAGAAATTCTGCTCCAACCTGGATTGCCATCCTTCCTGCAACTTCACTCATCGGTGTTAATAAAGGAAGGGTTCCATCCGATTTCTCCACTGTTTCATACGCAATAGAAATTGCCCCAGAATTCATCATAAACTCTGTTAGATTTCTATCTGCTGCAAAATGAAAATACGTAAACAAAACAAGCCCTTCTCTTATATATGGGAATTCCTGAGGAAGCGGCTCTTTTACTTTTAGAATCATATCTGCTTTTTTAAAGACCTCTTCAGGCGTATCAAGAATAATAGCACCACTGTTCTTGTAGTCCTCATCCGAATAACCAGCGCCCATTCCAGCATTTTTCTCAATGTAGACTTTATGCCCGTTAGATGTTAGTGCTTCAGCACCCGCTGGTAATAAAGCAACCCTGTATTCTTCATTTTTAATCTCTTTTGGAACTCCAATATTCATATAACCTCCTTAAAATTCATATCAATAACATCATTAATTTCTAATAATATAAAAAACTTTTCTTAAATCTCAAAACAAAAATTAATTATCAGGAATAATCATTGTGGTATATAGATTATCCTCACACAACAGTTTTTCCGCCAGTTCTCTTATTTCCTCTTTCTTGACTTTTTCAATTCCATCCAGGACCTGGTCAAGAGTTATATATTCTTCAAGATACATTTCCATTCTACCAAGCCTTGTCATTCTACTTTCAGTGCTTTCCAGTCCAAGCATTAAATTTCCTTTCAACTGGGATTTTGCCATTTCAACTTCATCATCGGTTAACCTGTCATTTTTTATTTTGCTAAATTCCTTTATAATCAGCTTAATGGAGTCATCTACTTTTTCAGGTTCAGTTCCAATGTATGCTCCAAATACACCACTGTCTTCATAGAAATCTATGAAAGAGTATATATTATATGCAATTCCCAGTTTTTCCCTGATATTCTGGAACAATCTTGAGCTCATTCCACCACCCAGCAGAACGTTCAATACCATCAACGAATACTTTTTTTCATCCTTATAAGAAAGTGCTTTACATCCAATACATATATGAGCCTGAGATACATTTTTTCGAAAAATATTATTTTTCCCCCCCTTTTTAAATTCCTCTTTTTTTATTTCTGATAAAATGGCTGGATTAAACCTGAAATGTTCTTCTATAGTTCTACATAATTTTTCGTGGTCCAGATTGCCTGCTGCTGAAATTACAACTCTTCCTGATGTATAGTTTTTTTTCCAGAAATCCAAAACTTCATTTCTATCCAGATTATAAATATTTTTTATAGAACCAAGAACAGAAAGACCAAGGGGGTGTTTATAAAACAGATTCTCCTGAAAATATTCATGGACAAGTTCATCAGGGGTATCCTGTAAGCTTTTAATTTCTTCAATAACTACCTGTTTTTCTTTCTGTAAATCATTTACATTAAAGAGTGGTCGAGATGTAATGTCAGCAAGAATATCAATTGCTACTGGCAGATATTCGTCGAGGAAATGAGCATAAAAACAGGTCAACTCTTTACCGGTAAAGGCATTTAAATTGCCACCAACAGATTCCATAGATTGGGCGATTTCCTTTGCAGACCTTTTCTCGGTACCTTTAAAAACCATATGTTCTATAAAATGGGAAATGCCATTATTATGTGTATTTTCCCACCTTGAACCAACCTTAAACCACACACCAAGAGAGATGGAACGAACATAGGGAATTTGTTCGGTAACTACTCTTATGCCATTATCAGTGATTGATTTCTGGAACTTAAGATTCGGAGGACTCATTATCTCCTTTTAAGTAAAACTTTTCTGGTGAGGTCAACTCTACCTTCTGCATCAATCCTTTTTATTTTTACTTCGACTTCGTCGCCAACTTTAAGTACATCTTCCACCCGATTAATTCTCCGATGGTCTATTTCAGAAATATGGAGCAAACCCTCTTTCCCGGGAAGAAACTCCACAAACGCACCAAAATTTGCAATCTTTTTTACCTTTCCTTTATATACTTTTCCAACTTCCGGAACAGCAAGTATTGAATCAATCATTTTTTTTGCATCTTCACCATCTTTCTTATTAAAAGATGAAATGAATACAGTTCCATCAGGTTCAATACTGATAGTTGATGATGTTTTCTCCTGTATATCCCTTATAATTTTACCACCAGTACCTATTACAGTGCCGATTTCGGTAGGTTCAATTTTAAAGGCGATAATCTTTGGTGCATACTTGGATATATAAGGGCGCGGTTTTGATATCTTACTATCCATAATATCAAGAATTCTGTTTCGACCTTCCTCAGCTTTTTGAAGAGCATCACTCAGAATTTCATAGGAAATACCGGGAATCTTTATATCCATCTGGAAACCCGTAATTCCATCTCTTGTACCTGCAACCTTAAAATCCATATCTCCAAGATGGTCTTCTATACCAAGTATATCCGATAAAATTGAAACATTTTCATTTTCTTTTATAAGTCCCATAGCGATACCGGCAACAGACTTTTTCGTAGGAACACCAGCATCCATCAGGGAAAGGGAACCTGCACAAACAGTTGCCATCGAAGATGAACCATTCGATTCAAGAATATCAGATACAATCCTTATAGTATAAGGGAATTCCTCTTCAGCCGGGATTACTGCTTTCAGTGACCTTTCAGCCAGATGACCATGACCTATTTCTCTTCTTCCGGGTCCCCTGATAGGTTTGACTTCCCCAACTGAAAAGGGTGGGAAATTATAATGGAGCATATAACTTTTCCAGAAATCTCCTTCCAGGCCTTCTATTTTTTGTTCATCTATTTTTGTGCCCAGAGTCGTAACAGCAAGAGCCTGGGTTTCCCCCCGGGTAAAAAGAGCAGAGCCATGGGTTCTGGGCAACAACGATATCTCAATCGAAATATCTCTTATATCAGCAACATTTCTTCCATCTGCTCTCACATTTTCTTCAATGACCATTTTTCTCATCAGGTTTTTTGTCAATTCTTCTAAGGCTCGTTCTATTACAACTTCAGAATCAGGAAATTTTTCCTGAAGTTCCACATTTAGATTATCCAGAATTTCTTTAAACTTTCTGTTTCTTTCAGCTTTTCCCGGCGTATGGATAGCAATGTTAATACTTTCTGTTGCTTTCTCTTTAACTGCTTCGAAAATCTCATTAAAAAAAGGCAGGGGCTCAACTTTTCTTTTTTCAATGCCTGCTTTTTCCCTGAGTTCATTTTGAAATGGTATAATTTTTCTTATTTCTGAATGAGCGAATTTAATGGCATCAATCATTTCTTCATTGGATATTTCTTTAGACTCTCCTTCAACCATAATAATGGATTCTTCAGATGCTGCAACAATCATATCGATACTGCTTTTATCAAGCTGGGAAAATGTGGGATTGAGTATATATTTACTTCCAATTTTACCAATCTTGACGGCTCCAATCGGGCCATTAAAAGGTATATCTGAAACAGAAAGAGCAGCCGATGCACCTATAATTCCCAGGAAATCAACATCATATTCCTGGTCTGAAGATAATACAAAAACCATTATCTGGGTATCGTTAAAAAAATCTCTTGGAAATAATGGTCTAATGGGTCTGTCAATGAGTCTTGAACTTAAAACTTCTTTTTCGGAGGGTTTTCCTTCTCTTTTGAAGAATCCACCGGGGATTCTACCCATTGAGTATGCCTTCTCACGATAATCAACAGAAAGAGGCATAAAGTTTCTCAGTTCTTTTATCTCTTTTTCAGCAACTACTGAAACAAGAACTACGTTATCTCCATATTTAACCCATGCAGAAGCATCAGCTTGCCTGGCAACTTTCCCCACCTCAATAGATAAAAACTTTTCACCAAGTGGAATTTCTTTTTTAATACCCATTTTAAATTCCTACTTTTCTTTTTTTCCTTCTTCCTTAACCTGTTCTTCTATCAGGTCATTAACATGAAATTTCAGGTCGTTATATATAGAGTTCTTTACAAGATATAATTTTCCTCTTGTGCTGTTATAAAAATATCTCTGTTCTTTGTCTTTAATTTTTACCTTTTTACCAAGCAAAATTTTCTCTATGACACTGTCTTTTACTGAAAAAACAACTTCAATAGCTGGTTTATCCAATCCATAAGATTTTTTTCTGCTTTTTCTATATCTAAGAAATTTTTCAACTCTAAGGTATTCAAGGTCAGAGATTATACCATTTATTTTCCAGCTTTTTCCTCTACCTTCCTTAGGTGTGATTATTTTCCAGTTATTAGCTGTGTCTTTTTCACAAACAATTGTTGTATCTGGATAAACAAGCTCTATTTTATCAATATCCTTTCTTTTTGAGTCTATTACAGTTTTATCTCTAAGGGTAAAAAGATTGACCATAAGTCTGTTTACCAGTGTAGAATCAACAAGAAAAACAGGTTTTCTGGAATCATCTTTTGCATAATAATTTCCATTTTTCTTTTTACCGATAAAAAGAGTCTTTTTTGCATCATTCGGTGATTGGATAAGTTCCAATTTTATGAAAGGTCGGTTCAATGCATATTTTCTCAAACTTTTAGGTTCTTCTTCAACGAATTTTCTTACTTTGGTGTTTTTAACTTTATTAAGGATTTTATCTACCTCAGACTTATCAGCTTTAGAAGATACAGGTTTTTTCAATTCCCAGCTATCCACAGAAGCTTTTACGAGTTCAAAGTTTCTTCTCGGGGCTTTCAGGTAAATCCTGTTAATCCGAGAAGATTCAAATTCAAGAACGCTCTTATCTCTATACTCGAAAATGGTCGATTTTGATTTATCAAGCATAGCATTGTAGGTAAGAAATACCCTATCTCTCGCAGGTTTCATTGCAAAAGTGTAGTTTCCAACAGGGTTTTTATTCCCGATATAAAGAGTATCAACACCGTCTTTATGCTTGATTATGTATATAGCCTGGGGGGGATTAAGCCCGAACTTTTTTAAATCTGTTGTATCTTTAATAGTCCTTTTAATTTCTGCAACTTCAAAATTAGATAGTAATCCATCGATAAAAGATTTATCAGCTTTATAATTAAGAGGTTTTTTCAACCACCATATACCTGTAATTTTCTTGAAAAGTATTTCAGGATTTTCTTTTTCCTGTCTTTTAATATATATTTCTTCAACGTCGATTTTATTAAAGTGAAATACCTTTTTAGCTGCTTCTTCTGCTTCCTGTTTTTTCTTTCCTCCGAGGAATTCAAACACATAAGCATAAACAACCAGAACAACTAAAATAATTCCCAGTATAATTGTACTTTTAAACTTTTTCATTTCTGCTTTACTCCTCTTTTTTTATCCTTTTCTTCTATTAACATAAATAGAAACACCGGATAAAATTACAATAACCGGCATAATAACAAGAGTAAACCAGAAAACGAATTTTGTCTGTCGAGAACTGAGGTTAAGCCTTCTATCCTCAGGGTCTCTGGGGCGTATAGAAATGAGGTCTTTTTCTTCAGCCAGCCAGTTAATCGTATTCAAAAAAAGGTCTCCATTTCCTGCATTCCCATAATAGAGGTTGGATGCAAAATCTGAATCTCCAAAAATGACCATCTGAGCAGTTTTATCTTTCTGGTCCGGTAGATAAGCTCTTTCAAGGATTTTTGTTACAACTACACCAATAGCAAGGGGGCCCTTGAGGTCTTTCCCTTCATCATATTTAGCCCTATTGTTTTTAAGCTCTGTTTCACCCCAGCTATTTGATGATGTTTCGCATAATTTACTCACTGTAATATCTTCTCCGGGATTTTCTTTTGGAACGATTGCTCTTGCAAGAGGATAAAAAGTAGCAACATTCCGAAAATCCTCCGTTATAATATGAGGCGGATATCGATTAACCAGCGGTGCTGCAGCACTCAACCCGAAAAACCTACCAAAACCACTGGCATCTATTACAGTAGTGTTTGTAACTTCCACACCCCATCTATCAAAAAAATCTTTATCGATGGGGGAATCAGGATCAAGGAGCCATAAAACTCTCCCACCATCATTCAAATAAGTATCAATAGAATCAATCTCTCCAGGGAAAAATGGCTTTTGGGGGCCATTAATTACAAGAACAGAACAGTCATCAGGGAATTTTCCTTCCTGGGCAATAAAAACCTTTTTTACATCATAATTTTCTTTCTCAATTTTTAGCCTTATCTGATTGTAACCATCCCTTTCACCGCTTTCAATATCCTTTTCTCCGTGCCCATCAGTGAAATATATAACTTTCTTTCCTTCTCTTGTAACTTTTATAAGGGCATTGGTCAAATCATTCTCTTTTACAGTGGTAATTTTTTCTGATTTATCCCCGCATTCAATAACCGTGGTATTATATTGAGTAACACCATAATTTTTTGTAATTCCTGGTTTTTTATCAGGGTCAATGAATTCAACTTTAATCTTCTTTGAAAAATATGTATATTCAGAAAGTAAATCCTGCATTCCTCTTTGTTCATTCGATTTGAAAAAGGCAGTTATTTTAACATCTTTTTTAAGGTTCTTAAGGATTTTTATTGTCTGTTCAGATAGGCTGAACTGCCCTGCAGCAGTTAAATCCATTCTGAATGTTTTCCTGTCAAAAATCCAGTTAATAACAACAAGTATGAAAAGAAAAATAATTATAGATATTATTGCATTACTTCCATAAAC
>QNDJ01000024.1 GCA_003644825.1 Candidatus Zhuqueibacterota bacterium
CAATAGATATATTATTAAAAAATCCTGTATGTCCGGATACCCTGTGGAAGAAAACTCCAGAAAAGTTCACAGTAGGTGTTGAAGCAGTATTTCCGAAAGACAAAATAAGTGTGGATGAAGTTAAAATGGAACTTTTTTATACATCATCCAGGACGGTAATTTGCACATATTATTTAGAGGATAAGGGTATTTCAGGCGACCTTATTCCAAAAGATGGAAGATATTCAACTGAAGTTAATTCAGAGGAGTTTAATAACTTTGTCGGGTCGATGTTTTTTCATTTTACTGCAACAGATATTGACTCTACAGTATTTAGTTCACCTCTTGACTATCCTTTGACAATTGTAGATGGTGAGAAAAATCTTCCGCCTTCAATCAGGAACATCAACTTGCCTGATTCTATAAATATTGAAGAAAATCCTGAATTAATTGTAGAAATTGAAGTATCAGACCCTCAGGGGAATGATGATATTAAGGTTGCAACGTGTATGATATATTTTCCTCTTTCACCTGTAGCTGATAAGATATTTCATTTGAATGACGAAGGCATAAATGGAGATAAATTAAAAGGTGATGGTATTTTTACCTGTAGAATTAAGACCAATGAAATATCTTTTTATGGAGAAGGTGTTTATACTTTTTTATTCAAAGTAGAGGACAGTTCAGGAAACAAAAGCCCTTTTGTATGGAAAAATGTTTATTTTTATTCTGAATCTGGAAACTTTCCACCTTCTGTAACTATTGTTTCTGTTCCAGATAGTATTAAGGCAAAAAATGATACTATCCTGTTTGAAGTAAAAGTATCAGACCCGAATGGTTTATCTGATATTGCTAAAGTTTATTTTAATTCCTATAAACCGGATGGTTCTCCGTCTTCAGCTAATCCTGTTTATATGCTTGACGATGGAGGAAAAACTCCGGGATTTAATTCAGGTGATAAAAAAGAAAAAGATGGAATCTATTCAAAATTGATAATTATTACACCGGAAGTAAGTAAAGGAAATTACAGATTTGAATTTTTCGCTGTTGATAATGAAGGGCTTATAAGCCCTGAAAAAAAGCATATAATTGTTGTTTATTGAGCAATTAATTTAAAAATGAGATATAAGTTTATTATAGTAATAATTATTAATATATTTTTTTCAACAGGATTGAATGCTCAGTTTAAGAAATTTATTGCCTATGAATTTGAACATAAGTTCAATAAACTTTTAAGTAATAGTATTACAGATATACTTATTGTTAATGATGAAGTCTGGTTTGGAACAGGAAAAGGATTGAGCGTAACAAAAGATAACGGTAAAAGCTTTATAACTTTTTACAGTAAACAGGGGATAGGTAAGGGCAGTGTATCTGCTCTGGCAGTAGATAACGGAATAATATGGGTTGCTACTGGTTTTGATACAACAACATCCCAGGGTGTTTTACCGGCAGGAAGTGGTTTAAGCTATTCGACAGATGACGGGCTAACCTGGAATAAAATACCACAGCCCGTTGATCTAGAGGATGAAAACCCTGGATACAAACCAACTACAACCAACGTTACAAACCTTACTTATGATATAGCTTTTGATGATTCATCGGTATGGATTGTCAGTTATGGTGGCGGGCTAAGAAAATCAACAGATTATGGGGAGTCCTGGAAGGTTGTAACGCCGGATAACAATTCCTTTGACCCATTAACCTATCTCAACCACAGGGCTTTTTCGGTAGTATCTGCTGAAAATGGTTTGTGGGTTGGAACTGCCGGTGGAATAAATAAATCTACTGACGGCGGTATTACCTGGATTAACTATAATGCACAGAATGGAAGTGGAATATCAGGCAATTTTATTGTTGCTCTTGCTGAACAGAAGTTGAACGATAAATCAATAATATGGGCTGCATCCTGGAAAGCAGCGGGAGAAGAAGAGTTTTATGCAGTAAGTAAAACTGAAAATGGTGGACTTACCTGGGAAACCGCACTCCATGGTGAACAGGTACATAATTTCTTTTTCAATGGAAAAGATGTATACGTTCTTTCTGATAATGGATTATGGAAATCCAGTGATTTCGGTAAAACATGGGGGCTATTTCCTCAAATAATTGACGAAATAACTGGGGAAAAAGTATACACACAAAAATATTATTCCGGTGGATTCGGGAACGGAATATTGTGGATAGGAACAGATGACGGACTTGCTCAATCTTTTGATTATGGATATTCGTGGAAAATATTCCGGGCTTTTGAAGAACCGGAAATAAAGAATAAATTTTATACCTATGCGTATCCGAATCCCTTTTCACCTCTCAGGCATAACAGAATTAATAATGAAGGGCATATCAGAATACAGTATAATACTATAAATGATACAGAAGTAAGTATTTATATTTATGATTTCTCTATGAAACCTGTCAGGACTGTTGTAGAAAACAAGTTCAGAGCAGGCGGTTTCAGTTATTCTGAAGTATGGAACGGCAAAGATGATTATGGGAGAAAAGTGGCTAACGGGGTATACTTTTATAAACTGGTTAAAAAAGGTGAGAAACCCCTTTATGGGAAAATTGTGATTATTGATTAAGGTCAGCAATGTTTTGTAGAACAATAATAACAATTGTTATAATTACAGGATGTTTGCATCCATCTTTTGCTCAGGAAGATGGCGGATATGCTGGTGCATTTTTAAGAATGGGACTGGGAGCAAGAGCAAAATCTATGGGTGATGCTTTTGTGCCGGTTGCAGATGATATATTTGCAATATTTTATAATCCTGCTGGTCTGCCTTTTCTTAGATATAATTCATTTTCTTTATCTTACAGATTTCTCTCCCTTGACAGAAAATTCAGTTTTATCGGGTATGCTGGAAGAATAGGACCCTCCGGAGGAATATCAATCGGGTGGATTAATGCCGGTGTTAAAAATATAGATGAAAGGGATTTTACTGGGGTCATTACTGGGAAAATTGATAATTCAGAAAATGGGTTTTATTTTTCTTTTGCTAATAGAATATACAAAAACTTTTCTGTTGGCATAAGTGGAAAAATTTTATACAACAAGCTTTATTCATTAACTGCTAAAGGGTTTGGATTGGACTTTGGGATATTATACAGTGGATTGAAAAATTTTTCATTTGGACTCCAGATTAAGGATGTCCATTCAAGATATACCTGGAATTCAGAAAGTATTTATGAAAGAGGAACAATCTCTACTGACAGGTTTCCTGCAGAGTTCAAATTTGGTGCATCTTATTTATATCTACCTGAAAATCTGCTCCTGTCTGTGGAATTCGATAAAAATGAAAAAACTGACTGGAAATTAAAATTTGGTGGAGAAAAAAAGTTTTTTGATTTTCTGTTCATTCGTTCAGGCTATAATTCGAGTGGAATTACCTTTGGATTAGGTTTGAAAATCAGGTATTCAGGTAAGATTTCTTTCATAAATTATTCATTTTGCAAGGATAATTCTGATATTAATTTTTCTAATGTATTCTCTTTTGTTGTTGTTTTTTAGAAAAGGGTTAAAAGAATTTTAATTTGAGGAAAAAATGTCATTAAATAGAGTAATAAAGTTATTTTTTGTTATTTTTCTTTATTCTTTAATTCCATTGTTTGCTTATGGCGGAGAAACAACTGGATTGACTTTTCTTAGAATAGGTGTGGGTAGCAGAGAATCTTCCCTTGGTGGTGCAGTTACTTCTTTGACAAGAGGACCATCAGCAATATACTGGAACCCTGCAGGTTTGTATTTTTCCCGGAAAAGAGAGTTTACTTTTTCTTATACCAGCTGGCTAATTGATATTAAGACCCATTCCATTGGTTACAGTTTCAAAAATAAAATCGGGGTTTTTGGATTAAGTTTTTATTCTTCAGGAATTAAAGGAATTCAGATAAGAACAATCCCGGGAATTGAGCCCGAGGGTGAAACAAGTTCGCATAATATTATGGCAGGTTGTTCTTATGCAAGGGTTTTGAAAAATCATTTAATATTTGGCGCTACTTTAAAACTGCTCTATGAGAAAATTTATATCGATAGTGCCTCTGGTTTTGGAGCAGATTTCGGTATTCAATATGTTCCATCAAAAGAAGGAATCCTTATAGGCGCTACCATACAGAATATTGGAAGAATGGGAAAATTCAGGTCTGAAAAAAGTAAAATGCCTGCAAAAATCAAATTGGGTATAGGTTATAAAAAAACCTTTTTAAATAAAAAATTATCAGTGCTTATTGACCAGGATTATGAATTTAATTTTGACTATAAAGATTATTTTTTATCTGGAATAGAAACAGGTTTTAAAGATATTATTGTTTTAAGGGTAGGATATATTTTCAAACATTCGACAAGAAATTTTTCTGTAGGTACGGGTTTTAAGTGGAAAAATTATATTTTTGATTATGCAATGATTCCTTTTTCTAATGGGTTAGGCGATACACACCAGTTTACTTTTAACCTGATTTTTTGAATCCACCTTCAGTTATGAGAAAGTTATATATTTCAAACTATTGAAATTTGGCAATCAAAGTATCCTGCTTGAATTGAAGTGTAGAACATCAAGATCATTCAGCAGTTATCTTAATTCCCTGTTTCTTGTTAATTAGCTCTATTCTTTTATTTCAAACTTGCCTTTTCTTATCTTTTTTTGCATAGAGATGATATCAGTTACTTCGACGAGGAAATCATATTTTCCTGGATTCAGATTGGATACATCAAAAGTAATTTTTTCCTTTGCAGTCCTTGATGGTGAATCAAAACGATGAACTATTGATACTATTTCTTTCTTTTTCCCGCGCCTGAACAGTCTGCTGATTATCCCCCTCTTTTTTACCACTTCATACTGGAATTTAATAGTATAATGGGTTCTGTTGTCCCTGCCGTATAAAAGGTGATATATTTCAATGTAAACCTGTAGTTTATCACCCTTCCATATATGGCTGGTTGGTAATACAGGAAAGGGGAAACGGGACATATCCGCTCCAACAGGTAGATTAATCCCAACTACTAAATCACTCACCTCAAGGGTTTCTGGAGCGGGAGAGAGAGGAACAGTATTTTTTAGTGAAATCTTTCCAATCCCGATGATGGAATCTGCAGAAGTTCTATCAAATGCTTCGGCAGATAACATATAATTAAGGGTGCTGTCTGTATGGGGTATTATAAAAATAGATGTATTATCATTCTTTTTTTCTGGTATATCCACAATCCTGTTAATTTCATTCCAGTTTTTATCTCTAATTATAAGGGTATGTTTCAGGTTATAGTCGGTTATATCTTTTTTTTCTATTACATTTTTTAAGTTTCTTTTAGTTAATCCCCGAGGATACGAAAAAGCCATTACTGCAAGTTCAGGTTTATTTTCATCATCAATAAAGCGAACCTGATGACAGGTCAGTTCTATCGGTAGAGCAATTTCTTCTACTTTTTCAGGTGGAATAAGCTTCCGAGCCGGGTAATTAACATCTTCCATACGAAAGCGTTCCCTGAAACTGCGTAATGTATGATAGTTTGGTGGGTGTGCATGAATAAGGTTTTCCTTCCAGGTTGATTCGAGTTCAAGATACCGTCGTTCAAAATAACTGTCGAAGGATACAAGCTCACTATAATACATAAGTTGTAATAAACTTCCTGGCAAAATACCTATTGAATATATATCCCCCATTGAATATTCTTGTTTTCTAAGTTGAATTAAACTTGTTTTACGATATGCTCTATCCGGGATAAAATCGTCTACTCCATTTACCAGACCAAATGGACGACCTGCAGGACTACCAAACATATATATAATAGGTTCTTCAGGTGATAAATATGAATAAATCCATACCTCATAGTCAGACAGCCAGTTATATAAATTAATATTTTTTTTCACCTGCAGTGTGCTAATTCTGATATTTGGGATTGCATCCAATACTTCGCCTATCCAGAACTGCAATTCGGAATCATTTAATCCGAAGGTTCCTGTCTTTTTTCTATCCGGTTCGCCATATTTTACATAAATCATTCCTCTATCATCAGTGCCATAAGCAGTTCTTTTATTCCTATTAAAGTTTTTTCTGGCATAAGTAATCCGTTCCCAGTGGGTAATAAGTCTCTCATTTAATACCGTCGTTGGAGTTGGGTCTTTTTCAATCCAGAAACCTCGTATTTTTGAGCATATTGTTGTGTCATTATCTTTAAGTGCTTTGAACCAGTATTTAGATTGCTCTTTTCTCATTATTGGTGTTATTCTTTCAATCTCTTTTTTTATATTTTTTCTGTATTCATTGATACTGTTCCTGGAAAACCCCCAGTAGTACATCTGACAGGCAGTTTCATAATATCTTTTCAGTTTTTTCTCTGTAACAAGTTCAATAAATGCTATTCCCATCCTCGGGTCGGTCTTTCCCAGTCTGGAAAGTGTTTCCTTACCCATAAGCCATATATCAATAGCTCTTTGCCAGTTTCCTCTATTTTTCTCTTTAATACCTTCAGTGTAAAAATCTGTCTTTATCTGGAATTGAAGAGTATTAAAAGATAAATGAGACAAAATAAAAATATATAATAATATCATTTGAGACCCTGAAAAATAAATATCCTGTTTTTTTACTATCAGTTTATATTATATGTTCCTTGTTTAAAAATGATAATTTTATAGATAATTAATGTAACTTGATAAAAATTATTGAATCTTTTACTTGAATATTTTATATTTCGGTGGAATGATTTATTTATTTTATCTGAAGATATGTATTTGAACTCAGAAGATAAGGTTAAAGAGCTTAAACAGCAGATGAAAATTTCTCCAGAGAAGATAAGCATTTATCTGGAAAATTTTATCAGAAATTACACTAATAAACTTGAAAGAAATGGAACAATACTGGGTTTAAGCGGAGGGATTGATTCTGCAGTAGTAGCTTCCCTGTGTAAAAGGGCAGTCGGTTCGGAAAACACTCTGGCTCTGATTATGCCAGAAAAAGATTCTGAAAAAGAGCATATCAGGGATGCTGTTAATTTTGCTAGAGAATTGAATATTGAATTTGAATTAATAGATATAAGTAAGTATATTAAAAGTTTTGGAGCCTATAAATTATTTACCTTAAATAAACTTCCACTTTCAAAGAAACTTAAAAGAATCTTTGTTAGAAAGGCTTACGATTTTTATGAAAAAAAGACAGGAAAACCCCCTTTTTTAAGCAGTATATCGGGTTTTGAAGGAAAAGAGTTTGCTTCTTATCTTAAAAAAACCAATGCATACTATCGCATTAAACATAGAATAAGGATGTTGCTGTTGTATATGTATGCTGAACTTGAGAACAAACTTGTTGTTGGAGCTGCCAATAAAAGTGAATATAAAATTGGATTTTTTGTAAAATATGGCTGTGATGATAATGCAGATATAATGCCTCTTCTGAATTTATATAAGACTCAGGTAAGAGAACTTGCAGTTTATTTAAATATTCCCTTCAGAATTATAAAAAAGCCCCCATCTCCGGACATTATCCCTGGTATAACAGATGAAATTGCGACTGGAGTTCCCTATGAAAAACTTGATTTAGTTTTACTAGCCTTAGAAAAAGGATGGAGAAATTCCAGGATAGCTGAAGTTTTGGAACTGGAAGAAAAAAAGATTATCTATGTCAAAAACTTAATTGAGAAGTCGGAACATATGCGGAAAGTTTACGTGCCTGAAATTTTCATTTAATATTGTTTGTATTTTATTTTACCATTTGAAAAAATATGTTAACCTTGGAATGATTTCCATATCAGGCTTTTTTCCGTTTATTTTACTGTAACTTACAAGCTCTATATTCGGAATAATATGGATATTTTTTTCGAGTAAAAAGTCTATACCAAACAAAAAGAATTTTGATTTTGCATTGGTGTCAAATTTAATATAAGGTATCTTATCGCCTTCAGGAATCGGGTCAAAAACAAAGTCTACACGAGAAATTCCTTTTATCTTTTCAGTAAAATTTCTTATATAAAATAGAGAAAGGAGTTCAAGTTTTATATCATTATTTTTGGTTCCATTCTGTCTGGTTTGCTGGACAAACTGCACACCAAACCTGTGAATTTTTGTTCTGTAAGCCAGAAACCCCTGAAATGTGTATCTATCAAAATGACCGGGATAACCGTTCCAGTCGGCATAAACTTCAACTGTCAGGTTATCAGTAAAATTATATCGTAGAGAAGCCATTACCATTTTTTCTTTATCTGTTTCAGATTTTATTCCATTTCCATTTGCAAGCATCAGCCGGTAGCTTACGGTTTTTGATTTGTTCAGGGAGCCTTTAAAACTTATACCAAAATCTCTTGGATTACCAAATTTAAATAAATCAACAGCAGTCTTTTCCACAGAACGATATCCCCAGAAGCTTTCTACAAAACCCCAGGTTGGTGTAGGTGATATGCCAATGATAATTGAATGGTTGTTGTGTTTCCAGTTGAGGTAAGCATCTTTTACATAGGGCTCCAGTTTAGTTTTTGTTTTAAAATCTCCAGGGCTGTTCATTTCAAGACGAAGGCGAATGGAGAATGTGCGGCTTAAATTTTTATCGAATGTAAAATATATGCGTCGAAACCAGAATCCATTCTCTTTCTCTATATTTTTGTTATGACTTGAAGCAATATAATAGATATCCCCGAACATATAGCCAGAGAACTCTGCATTTTCATAATTCTGAGATTTGTTTTTTTCTCCTGCAAAAGAATTAAAAGAAAAAGCGATTAACGAGGTCGTTATAATTCCAACTATAATCTTCTGCATTTTCTTTTACCTTATAAGAAAGATTAATTAACATAAAATTATTTAAATAAAAAGAAGGCAGATGAAACATCATCTGCCTTTTTTAATGATTAGTGTTTACTTTTATAGTAATCGAACAACTCTTTAGCGAGTTTGGCGATGTGTTCACCGCTTACTTCAAATTCTTTTACCAGTTCCCAGGGATATCCAGATTCACCGAATCTGTCCTTTACCCCGATCATTCCCATAATGATTGGTTTTTCAAAGAGTTCTTTTGATGTTGTCATAACAGCAGCAACCCTGTTCCCGAATCCACCAACCTGATGTTCTTCTGCGGTTATAATAACATTTGTTTCCAGAACCGCTTTTATTATGGTTTCTTTGTCAATAGGCTTGACAGTATGCATATTCACAACCCTCGTTTCTATACCGAATTCTTCTTTTAAAATATAGGCAGCTCTCATTGCTTCAGGAACACTCGGTCCACAGGCAATAATAGCAATATCCTCATTTTCTGATTTATAATCCGAGGCAAGGACCGTTTCGAAAGCATCGATGAATCTATCTTTTTCACCCCTGTATCTAATTACATTTGCTTTACCAAATACAAAAGGAGTATCAGGAGTGGTAACTATCGGTGTTGCTTCTCTTGCGAATCTTATATATTTTGGTCCTTTAATATTAAACAGGAGGTATTCTGTCATTCTTTTTGTCTCAACAGAGTCACAGGGAACAGCAACATGCATATTTGGTAGTCCACACATCTGGAATAATTCTTCAAGAGCCTGATGAGTTGCGCCATCTGGACCTACAGAAACACCACCATGAGCACCAGCAACAAAAACGTTAAAGTTCCCATAACAAACAGTAGTCCTGAGCTGGTCAAGGTTTCTGGCAGACGCAAAAGTTCCATAGGTGCCAATTACTGAAAGTTTTCCTTCTTTTGCAAGGCCTGCAGCTACTCCTGTTCCACTTTGTTCTGCTATTCCCATACTTAAGAACCTTTTTTTTCTCTCGGGATAGTTTTCATAGAATTGACTTATAGTAATTGAACCGGATATATCCTGCCCGAGACAGACTATTCTCTCATCATCTCCATGTTCATTAAGGCATCTTCCAAATCCTCTTCTTGTTGGGTCCATATCAACTTTCATTTTATCGCCTTTATTCCAGAAGTAGTCTTTGCTGAATTTTGGCATTTTTGATTCGAGTTTTATTGTAACTTTTTTCTGATAATCTTCGGCTTTTTTAAGCAATCTTTCAACATCGAGTTTATCTCTAAGACCGAGTTGTTCAATAGCGCTTTCCATCTGTTCTCTATTAGGTGCTTTTCCGTGCCATCCAGCCACATTTTCCATAAAATCTACACCTTTTCCCTTTATTGTATGGGCAATAATTACAGTGGGTTTTCCTTTATATTCTTTTGCAGTTTCGTAAGCTCTAATAATTTCTTCCATATTATGTCCATCAATTTCAATAACATTCCATTTAAAGCTTTTGTATTTTTCGACTATGGGGTCAATATCCATTACATCCTTTACCCATCCATCAATCTGGAGCCTATTTTTATCAAGGACGTTAATCAGGTTATCCAGTTTATAATGTCCAGCTTCCATAATTGCTTCCCATATCTGTCCTTCCTGATGTTCTCCATCTCCGGTTATGGTATAAACTCTGAAATTTTTATTATCGAGTTTTGCAGCAAGGGCTATACCAACTCCAATACTCAATCCCTGCCCTAAGGAGCCGGTGGATGCCTCAACACCTGCCAGTTTCAACCAGTGTGGGTGTCCCTGGAATGGACTATAAAGTTTTCTTAAAGTTACAACCTCTTCAACATCAAAATATCCTGCCATACCGAGCCCTAAATATAAACTTGGTGCTTTATGACCTGTTGACCATATTACCCGGTCTCTTCCATCCCAGAAGGGGTCATCAGGGTCATGGTTAATAATATGAAGATAAAGAGCCGCAGTAATATCCATAATTGATAAGGTACCACCTGAATGACCAGAACCAGCCGCATAAAGCGATATCATATTATATCCTCTCATTAATTTTGCAGCCTCTTTCAACTCTTCTATTGTATACTTTTTCCTGACTTTACCGGTTTTTGAATCTACTATTGGCATAAAATCCTCCTTTCTATTTTCTG
>QNDJ01000025.1 GCA_003644825.1 Candidatus Zhuqueibacterota bacterium
AAATATATGGATTGGTACAGAAGATGGTTTATACAGATATTCAAAAAACGGATTAAAACATTTCAATAAAAAAAATGGACTGATCGATAACAGGGTTTTATCTTTAATGGAAGATTCCGAGCACAATATATGGATAGGAACCTTTGAAGGACTGAGTAAAATAAAGAACGATAAAATAACAAATTATACCAAAAAAAACGGGCTCCCTGATAATATAATAATATCAATGTTTGAAGACAGAGAAAAAGTTAAATGGTTTGGTACAAATGGAGGTGGTGTATCCAAACTTGCCTGTGAAATGTTCCTGAATATTACCGGTGAAAATGGTTTAAAAGATGAACTTATACTGGCTATTGAACAGGATAAAAACGGTAATTACTGGTTTGGTTCTTATAATGGAGGAATTACTGTTTTTGATGGAAAAAAATTTAAATATTATACAGAAAAGGATAGTCTACTTGACAATAGAATCTGGAGCATTAAAAGAGACTCAAAAGGAAATATGTGGATAGGTTCTGAAAAAGGAATTACTAAATATGATGGGAAAAAGTTCACCCATTTTATAAAAAAATCCAGCGGATTTCCCATCCCAATATTTTCAATAATAGCAGGTAAAAAAGGAAACATCTGGTTAGCAACCGGAATAGGTCCCATTAAATTCGACGGGAAAAAATTTATTAACTGTGAAACCGATACCAACTTTAAAGATTTAGCCTGGTCAATTTTTCAGGATTCAAAAGGAGATATCTGGGTTGGCACTAACTCAAAAGGTGTTTATAATCTGGCAAATCATAAATTCCATTTTAATGAAAAAAATGGTCTGCCCAATAACTTAGTCAGGTCAATATTTGAAGACCATAAAGGTAATCTGTGGTTCGGAACAAATGAGGGTTTAGCAAAATATGATGGCAAAAAATTAACCACCTTCACCAAAAAAGACGGTCTCTCAGATAATACCTGTTACTCCATCATTGAAGACAATAACCATAACCTGTGGATAGGAACAAATCAGGGGCTGAACAAAATCAATTTAGATTACAAGAAAATATCATTTATCAACTATAATGTCAACGATGGACTTATTTCAAATGAACTGAACAGCAGAAGCTGCTACCTTGATGATAAAGGATATCTATGGTTCGGGTCTACAAGAGGAGTTATAAAATGTAATCCTGAAAAAGATATAATAAATACTAATCCACCTCCGATATACATTGAAAACTTTATTGTTAACAATGAAAATATTCCCTTTGAAAACAAAATCAAATTAAAGCATTTTCAGAATAATATAATGATTGAATTCTTTTCTTTAACGTTTATTTCTGAATCAAATATAAAATATTATTACAGATTAAAGGGATTGTCTGATGAATGGAACAATACTTCTAACAGGAAATTTGCTGTTTTCAACCACCTGTCGCCGGGAAAATATGAGTTCGATGTATACGCTATGAATAAATACGGTATCGCAAGTAAAAAAACAGCTCGCCTGTTCTTCACAATTACACCACCTTTCTGGAAAAGCTCCTGGTTTTTAAGCCTATCTACTATCCTATTTATAGGATGTATTTTTATAGGATATCGATACAGGGTAAATTCTATAAAGAGAAAATCCCACATTGAACAACAACTGTTTGATGCACAGAAAATAAAAGAATCTGAAGAAAAATATAGAAAACTAATTGAACAATCACCAAATGCCGTTTTTATTACAGACTGCGATGGAAAATTCGTTGATTCAAACAATCGAACGTTAGAAATTCTTGGTTATTCAAATGAAGAGCTCTTCAGATTAAACATTAAAGAACTCTTTTCCAAAGAATGCAAAAAAGAAGGATTGAAAAAAATTGTAGAAATCTCTTCAGGAAAAGATTTATTAACATTCGAGAGCGAATTTGTAAAAAAGGATAAAACTGTTCTACCGGTTGAGCTTTCTCTATCATCGCTGGAACTCGGTAGTAAAAAGTATATACAGTTTGTAATGAACGATATTTCTGAAAGAAAAGAAATCCAGAATAAACTTATCCAGACTGAAAAATTAGCTTCCATAGGAACTCTTGTTTCAGGTGTAGCTCACGAGTTGAATAACCCATTAGCCATAATTTCCGGTTATTCTGAACTTCTATTAAAGGATTCCAGCCTGAACGATAAAAACAAAGAAAGAGCTCAAAAAATAAAACTTAACACTGAAAGATGTGCTCATATTATCGAAAACCTTTTAGGATTCTCAAGAAGAAAAGAACCAGAAAAAAGAGAGATTAATATAAATGAACTCATCGATAAAACTGTTGAATTAAGGGAGTATCAACTGAAAGTAAATAACATTTTAATTAAAAAGAATTATCACAGTGATATACCCAGTGTTTTTTGTGACCCGGACCAGCTTCAGCAGGTATTTCTGAACCTCATTAACAATGCTTTTGAGGCTATGTATGAATTCAATAAAAGAGGTATCCTCGAAATTAAAACATATTCAAAAAATGGTAGCGTATATATTGAATTCATAGATGATGGGCCAGGAATCAGTAAGGAAATTCAATCTAAAATTTTTGACCCTTTCTTTACAACAAAGGAAATAGGTAAAGGAACAGGTCTTGGACTCAGTGTATGCTACGGTATCATAAAAGAACATAACGGAGAAATATTTATTGATACTTACAGGGAAAAAGGAGCCAGGTTTATAATCAGACTTCCCGCCGGCAACAAATGAAATGTTTAAAAAAAAATACAGTGTAAACCCGGTGAAAATTCCGGATTATTGAATTAATAATTTCAAAAAGACTTAAATCAAAAATAAAAAATATACCGAAATAAGATAACCATAGATTGTAGGGAAACTCTAATTTTATCGATTTTCATTGGTCAGGCAGGGATGCCTGACCTACAATTCGCACTCTATTACGTCTGTAGAACGAGCACTCGTTTATAAATAGTTTTTACACAGTCTAAATAAAACTGGATTTACTGCTGTAATTTTCTTACCTTTTTATAAACAGGTCTAAAAATGAAAAATTTAAGAAACGTTAATAGTGAACTATTTTTAAAGAATATTTCAATAAAAAGTTCAGAAAAGGGAATAAAATCCATAACATTCGTAAGGAATAATGATGAAAAAATACCAGATGTTGAATCTTCAGAAATAAAAAAGGCATACAGGGAAATTGAAGAATACCTTAAAGGAAAAAGAAAAAAATTTACCGTAGAACCTGACTTTACAGGTATCCCGGAATTTTATAGAAAAGTGTACAAAATTGCTATGGAAATACCTTACGGAGAAACAAGAACTTACGGATGGATTGCTAAAAAGACTGGAAAAGAAAAAGCAAGTAGAGCTGTAGGAAATGCCCTGGCAAAAAATCCTTACCTGCTGGTCGTTCCCTGCCACAGAATTATAAAAAGTGACGGGTCTCCTGGCGGGTTCGGAATAGGTATTGATTGGAAAATGTTTCTTCTCAATCTGGAAAAGAAATTCAAAAACAAAAGTGAATGAGTTATCATTTTCTCCATTAAGCTTAAATGAAAGAACTTAATAGGTCAGCCATCAAGATATAACTTATCTGACAGGTAGAAAAGACAAATCAAACCTATTTGCATTTCTTTTGTTTTCATAAAACTTCGTCTAAACCCTCTTGAAATGAAATTTTAAAGGTCGTTAAAAACCTGTGATTGGATGTTTTATGTTATCAATATTTTTAAATTTCAGATAATCTTCTACGAGCTTTGTTTTCTTATATTTTATACAACACAGTAATGCACAGGACTATGTTTAAAAATCCTTCATAGCATCTTCAACACCAGCAGGTAATGAACCATAATGACCTCTATTGCCCGCATAACCCATATCTCCAAAATCGCCAGGATTACCTTTTAATATTTTTATGCTAAAGTTTTCCCCTATTTCTTTAAGAACATGACCATCATCTGTAATTTCACCTATATACTCGCCTTCTTCAATTGAATAAACTTTATTATCTTCTATATAACCAATAGGTCGTCCATCTCTATGGACAAGCCAATCACCTTCAATTCTTGCTATATGTTCACCTGTATTCTTATAAATTAAATTAATCACATTTTATCTCCTTAAAAATTGAAAATTATGAATAAAAATTATTAATATCACTGTATTTAAATAATACACTGGAATATTTTTTTCACCAAATCATCATCTTCCATAAATAAGATATGGCGTTTTTCGAACTCCTGCTTTGGCATATTTCCTTCTCCGAATTTCTTCTTTATCTCGTTGTATTTAGACACCGATAAAATCAACGATTCAAGCCTTAGTTTATGGTGTATCTTATTAATCTTTAACTCCTTCTCAATTTCCTTTATACTTTTATAAAGTTGTATCTTGTCATCGTTAAAATTACTAAGATTTAGTATGCCCTTTGGATCAATAAAGACCATTGTCTGTTTGCTATTCTCTTTTACCCACATTATAAAATCAGGATAAAAGCCCGATGTTTGGAAAAATTTCACTCCTCTTTTTGAAAGGTTTCTCAAGAGAAATATCTCTTTATCTTTGATTTTGCTTTTCTTAAGATAATCTCTTAATTTTTTCACAAATCTTGTCTCTCCCTCATTTAATCTTGCGGGCTCTGATTTTATGAACTCCTTATGCTTATCATATACTACCAGGGGTGTATATAAATGCCTATCGAAGTGTATTGTGGGAATCTCATCAAAATCCTTTTGATATAGTTTATCTACCTGTTTCAGAAGTTTTTTTATCTTTTCTATTTCTCTTTTCCTTTCTATTTTTTCTTTTTTATCCTTAGGGACTTCTATTTTCAATGTATAGTAATCATAACTAAAATTTTCGTCTTCTTTTACCAGGGGGAAAAGTTGCAATTGTTTCGTCTCAGTCTGTCTTAATTTATAGTTGTAAAACTTATCAATGTAATTCTTTAAGACTACCAGAATAATCTCTTCCAAATGGTCTAAATCAGTAAAACTTTTTAGTTTAATTTGTTCAGGAAAAGCATAAACTTCGTAGAGCTGACTTCTTATTATCTCCTGCAATATATCTTTATGAAGCCTTAAGTTGAAAAATCCCTTGCTGATTTTATAATTGAGTATTTTGAGATAGATTCCATTCCAGTTTAGAAGATCGATATAATCGCCAAAATCTGTTTTACTTACCTTTGTTTCACTTATCGTAGTTTCCAATCCATGAGCAATTTTAACCATCGGCCGTATATCAATCTTAATTCTTCTTAAAAGTTCCTCATCAGTTTCAAGTTCTATAAAATGATTTGTAAAATCAAAGTCCCTATCAGTTTTAAGAGTGTATAAATTCTTCCATTTTGTTTCATCTAACCGTTTGATAGGTAGTTTTATTTCCTCATACTCAACCTCTTCCTTTCTTATAGTTTCAAGGAATGAGTTTATATAATCAGCATTTAAGCCAAATATGTTAAGTGTTTCAAGGGATTTAATCTGATAATTATTTTCCTCACTTCTCCTAAGGGAAAAGTTTCTTCCTTTAAGCCTGACACCCCTACCAAATAGTTGTATTATTTGAGGCCCTTCACCTTTACCCATATTAATGAGCCCCATGGAACATACACGCCAGCTATCCCATCCTTCAATGAATTTCTTTGCCCCTATAAGTATATTGATATTTGAATTATTCTCGTTTATCCGTTCAAAGAGAGATGGAGTAAAACGGTCTTGTTTTTCCTCAAATCCACTTTTTGTTAACAATTTTCGGAACCTTGAAACATCTCCAATATTTATAACTCCAAAATACTCTCCTTCGCCAATTTTTAATCCTATTTCTCCATCTGCTGACTTTAGGTCATAAAGTTGCAGTGTTCCACCATTTGCATTGAACAATCTTACATAAATATCATTTATTTGTAAATCTGTTTTTCTTATATACTGGAATCTATCCTTGAAAATATCATTTCCATCCTGGTCAAGCAAACCCGATTTTCCATTGAGGATTTTAGCAATATTGTTTTCTAAAAATTTTCTATCTTCTATTATCTTCTTTAGAAATAGAACCACTTTTAGAACATCTGAATTTATTCCTTTACCTGATACCTTACTTCCAATAAAAGCCCATAGAGGTTTTTCTACAAGGTATTCCCTAAATTCACCTTTATGTTCTTCATAAAGAACAGATTGTTCATAAAAGGAAAGAAGATTCGCAGTTAAAATAAGGTCGTTATAATTTTTTGTAAAACTATCCTCTCTTAAGTTGTATACATAAAAATCCTTTCCATAACCATCTTCATAAAAATATTTGTAAGAATAATCAAAAACTATTGCTTTTGAGTATTCCTCTAATAGGTCCTTATTTTTCTCACTGATTACCTGTCCAAATGTAGCACTATATTCAAAAACAAAGCCATTTTTTCCTAAATCTTCTCGTAATTTTTTCCATATATGTTCTTCAGTTGTCTGCCCTTTATGCCCTTCATCAATAAATACAAGATTTCGCCCTTCAAAATAACCTGTCTCTATTCTAACACCTGCACCCTTTTTCTCCTCTGTAAGCTTATGAATATCAATTATAAATACCTGATCCTTATATAGAGTTAAACTATCAGGATTTTCTGAATATAGTCTGCATGGAATACCACTTTTTTGCATTTCATTATAATGCTGTTTTGATAGCCCTTCGTTCGGTGTTACCAGAATTATGTTATCCAAAGGTTGTATATCATACTTTAAGAACTGCCAGTAATTTATGTGCATTATCAGGGTCTTACCACTTCCTGTTGCCATCCAGTAAGCAAGTTTTTTGAGATCTTTTTCTTCAAAATGAGGAATATCTATTCTTTCTGATTTATTATACTCCACCAAAAAAGAATTCAGTTCACCCAAGAATTCTTGCTTTTTGTTGAAATACCTATCAAGGAAAATCTCTGAAAATAAAACCGCTAAGTACTGGAAATATTTTAATACTATATTCTCTCTTCTATAGTTAGATAATTTCTCAGAATACTCTTTTATTGCTCTGTCATATTGCAGGAGAACATTTAAGTCTATTCTCAGATTTTCCAGTCCAATTAAAGTATCAACGAAAAAACTCTTTCCATCATTATCAAAACCTTCTTTCTTGTTTTTAAGTTCATCTCTTAAGTCGGAGATACTATTTACTCCGAACAGTGAAAGAAGATATTTATTTAAAATGAGATATTTTTCTAAGCGCATATTTCTTTTACCTTTTCAATAACATTTTCAAAGACAAAATTAAAGTCAGGTAATTGATTAAACTGGTGGATAAGCGAACTATTCCATGCATTTTTAAAATCATTTGTTCTATCTTTAAGTGATAAAATATCAATTTTAACTTTTTTTATTTCACATTTTCTGTTAATTATATCAAGAAGATCGTTAATATTATATATTCTAAAAAAATACCATACATCATATAAGTCTCTGGGTCTTGTTCTTTCAAAAAGCGCACGAACTTTTTCAGCTACAATCTCTTCTAATGAATAGGTATTTATCCGGGCTTCAAATGAATCAGAATATGGATGGATTATCTTTCTATTTTCTATTGGTAATAATACCTTCTCTTTATGATAACCTGTTATATCAAGCTTGATTTTGATAGGAACACTACCTCTTTTTATTATGGAAAAATATATATTTGCAGTGAAACCATTAATATTTTCTTCAAGTTGAATTTCTTCTCTAAATTCTATTCCACTATCTTCTTTTGCCTTGATAATAGCGTTTTCAATTGCATTTATTATATCCTTCTTCCCGGTTTTTTCTAAAAGTGTGAAATCAAGATCATCTGAAAATCTGTAACCTTGCACATAGATTTTTCTTATCCCAGTCCCACCTTTTAAAGCCATTTTAATTTCAAATAAATTCTTTAAAATCCAGTTCTGTGCATAATCTCTTTCTATAGTAGTTTCAGGAACTCCACTTTCCCTTGCTTTATTTCTTATTTCTATAGTAGAAATCATTCTAATTTTCCCAAAATTTTTTCATCAAGGTTTACAATCAACCTCCATTTTGCATTTCTTTTTCCTTTATGTGGCATAGAATGGTCAAGAAAAAGATAATTTCGTGTCTTAACCTCTGGAACTTCAAGTTTTATATTCAATAAACCACACAGATAACCCAATCTTCTAATTACTCCTGTGTTCTCTATTTGCTGAATATATTTCAACAGTTTCTCTCCATTTATTTCTTTTTGCTTTAATGCTTTAGCAACTTCAGTAATCCCCCCACAGTATTGAGGTTTGTCAAGACAATCTATTATCGTTTTTTCTTTATCTGTTATATTTATCTCTGTTTCATCAATCCATTCTTTTCTTATTCCAAAAAATTTTCTGTTATTTATCCTAATAATCCTGTACTTAACTCCCAGAATATTTAATCTTTGTTTTTTCTTACGTGAAACAGTTTGAATAAAAACAGTATTAGGAATCTGCTCTGTTAATCCGTAAAAATGAAGGGCACTCCAATATGAAATACAATAAGGATTGATAAGCATAGACCCGATTACAAATTCATTCAATGTATATTTACCCTTTTCAGCTCCAAGTGGAATAATCATATATTTACCTTTTTCTATTCTTTCAATTAAGCCTCTTTTCTCAAACCTTGATAAGATTACTTTTGTTATATAAAAATCTGTTCCCAAAACTAGTTGAGCTTGATTGAAAGTGAAAGTATTACCTCTCTTAACCAATTCATTAATCCAATTAATTCTCATTTTTATGCACCGTAGTTAACAAATTTGTTTACTTTGGTGTATATGATTGAGAAAAAGCCGGTTCTTATACACCCATTAACTTTTTAAATTCACTCTCTATTGGTTTGTAACCTTTTACAAAGCTATCTCCGTTTATAAATATTTCATCAGGGTCAAAACCATTTAAGACTTTATCTATGATTTCTTTATCCTTTTCAAGATTAATGCCTTTGGTGGGTCTCCATATAATAGCAGTTCGCCTATTATCTCTTTCTCCTAAAACAACCACATATTTTCTTTTTATATTCCCCTTTTTTAAAGGGGTGTCCCGCAGGGACGGGGTGTTTAGAAATTTATATCTATGTACCTTTAAACCAAGTAAATAATTGAAAGTCTCTACTAAATCCACATTCACAAGTTCCTCGCCTTTACCAGATGAAATTATCTTCAATTTATATTCAAAAGGATTTTCAAAACCGTTAAGATTTAGGAGAGAAGGACTCCCCTCAGTTTCAAATTTAAGCATGTATTTCATAACATATTCGCTCACTTCCTTATCTTTATCAAATAGTTGCAGCACTTTTTGTCCTTTTTCTTCATTTGGAAACTCAATGTTGTGCAGTGTATCTTCGTATTGTTCAAGGTAATGATATTTGATTATTTGACTTATTCCATCAGCATCTTGAGGCTTACCGTCCTTCCAGTTGAAGGAATAGGTGATTTTTTTAATCCTTGGAATAATTATCGTGTCAAAATAATCCGCCATTTCTACAAGAATGTATTTTCTTCTGCCAGTATCTTCTTTGTTTAATTTCATAACTGCGTGAGCGGTTGTACCAGAACCAGCGAAGAAGTCAAGAATAAAATTATTGAAAGTTCCACTTATAATATTATCTATCCCACAAAGCCATTTTATTAATTCACTGGGTTTGGAATACCTATAAGTTAATCCTCCAAATAGATCTTTAATATTTTGATTCCCTTTTTTGGTATATCCTATCTTTTTAATTAAACTGCGTGGTCTAATTTTGCCTTTATAATAAGTCTTAGTATAAATTTTCCATAACTTGTCTTTTTTATTATAAATAAATTCTATCTCATCCAATGCAAGTCTTCTTTCAAATTCTTCTTTAGATAATCTCCAAATCGTTTCGGGCCATATTTCAGTTCCATCTGGGACCTTGACAGGATAACGCAAGTTTGGTCTCCTAATATCTATTCCTGTTTTTTCTAAACTATCTAAGTAGTATTTCCCTTTTTTGTCTTCGTATCTAAAAGAATTTAGATATTCTTCTGATGGCTTAGCCCATAAATATCCAATTCTCTCTTTATTTTTGCCAAATAGAAAGACATACTCATGCTCTGGTACTAGATATTTATTATCACTTCCACCGCCAACTTTAGCTTGAACAATAAAAGTTCCCAAATAGTTAATTAAAAAACTGCTTATTTCTTGAAATCTGTAGATCTCATTATCATCAATACTTACAAAAATAACTCCATCATCTTTAAGTATTTCTCTTGCAAATTGTAGCCTATCATACATCATACTTAGCCAACTTGAATGCTGGTATTTGTCCTTATACAAAAACTCATCATTTCCAGTATTATATGGAGGATCAATATAGATACATTTTATTTTCTCTCTATATTTTTCAAGTATTAAATTCAACGCCTGCCAGTTTTCGCTCTTGATTAAAATGCCATCTATTAAGTCATCAAGATTGCCTAACTCTCCCAACTTCTCAAGTAATCTTTCTTTAAATTCTTCACTAAGATATTTTGTATCAACGGGTAAGTACTTATATTTATTATTTAAAATTTTACCTGTTATAGTATTTAACAAGATTTCATTTTTATCAAAGTTATCGTTAACAATGCCTAATTTCTTCCATTCTTTTACCTGTTTTTCAAAATCCTTATGACTTATAATTTCCTCCAAAAAATTCCCCTCTTTCAG
>QNDJ01000026.1 GCA_003644825.1 Candidatus Zhuqueibacterota bacterium
AACAAATTCAGCCCGGGGTTCCCTGCAACTATGATAAGCATTTTCATCATAAAAATGACAGTTATAACAACAATGAAGATAACTTGAACATTCAGGGCAGATGTCTCTTCTTCCTATTTTTTTACTAATATCAATTATCGTATTACAATTATAACACCTCATTTTCAATCCAGCTCATTTAACAGTTCATCAAGCAGGTTCATTCCTGTAATGAAAACTTCTTTTTCAGGGCCATAACCAATCCTCAGGTATTTATCCATACCAAAATGGTCACCGGGAACAATAAGAACACTCTTTTCTTTTCTTAATTTCTCAACAAGCACTGTAGAATTTATGTCCATATTGTATTTAATGTAAGCAATTGCACCGGCTTCAGGTTTGATATAACTGAAATTCTCTTTATGGTTTTCAATCCATTCATCAAGAAACTTAATGTTGGTGTTTAATATTTTTCTTGTTCTTTCAAAGATTTTTTCTCGTTTTTCAGGTTTCAGGGCAAATCGAGCAAGATAATCACTTAATATTCCAGGAGATATTGTAACATAATCCTTATATCCCCATAACTTACCAATCATTTTTTTATTTCCGATGACCCAGCCTATCCTCAACCCCGGAAGACCATAGGCTTTTGATAAACCGTTGACCACAAAAAGTCGATCATATTTACCCCATAAAGATGAGGTTGTTACCCCATTCAATTCTGAACCCTGGTATACCTCATCAGACAATATCCAGGTCCCTGCTTTATCAGCAATTTCACATATTTTTTCAATTCCTTTTTCATCTATAATGTTTCCTGTTGGGTTATTTGGATTACATATCGCAATCATTTTTGTTCTTTCTGTTACCATCTTCTTTAATTCATCATAGTCAGGATTCCAGCCAAGCTCCTCTTTCAGATAAAATGGTTTAACAATTCCACCAAAACATCTGGAAATTCCCCAGATTTGCATATAATTGGGTAACATTAATATAAGTTCGTCTCCTCTGTCAATCATACTCCAGATTGTTATAAAGTTTGCCTCTGCAGAACCATTCGTTACAATTACATTTTCAATTGAAGTCCCCGGATAAAATGAAGAAATAAGCTCACGCAGTTCCTCAGTTCCATTACTCTGAACATAACCAATGCCTGTATTCAACAAATCTTCTATATTAACATCACCATCTAATAATTCATTCAATTTCATCGGATGAACACCACTTTCAGAAAGATTATATTTCACTATATTTTCCCATGTTGACTGCATTCTTTCCATTTTAAAAGGTTCCAATTTCATCAGGTTCTCCTCATTTTCTATTAAAGTTAAGAAATTTAATAATTAAAGTTAACTTGTTAATTTAATTTATATTACAAATACGAATATATCAATAATATTTTTTATTTATTAATCTGCTTTATTAAAGTCTATTTTCATATTTCCGATTATTCTAACAGGAAGATAGTTAAAGAAATGGATTTCACAGAAACGGAAGTTAATCTGTGTATAAAATATGGCTGGAATATCTTCCATCAATACTCATCCAAGTATAGATACTCTGGTTTCCCAGTTTTTAGCACCTGATAGAAGACCCATTCAGGAACTCGAACAAACAAAATCAGACCTTAAGAAAAAAGAATCCGTTTTTAATGACCTAAAAACAAAACTTAAGGAATTTAATGATAAAGTTGAAGAATTTATCACCATAAGTGTTAATAATAAACTCAAAGCAAAAAAAGCTGATATAAGTAATAGTAAATATTTTACAGTTGAAACTACTGATGAAGCAAAAAATGGTGTTAATTCAATTTTCATTCAAAATTTAGCATCGTATGATGCAGCTGTAAGTAATCGATTAGAAAAAGAAGATGTCTCGGTTATTTCACCCGGAAGTTACCAATTTTCCATCAGTATTGGTTCAGATGAATTCACATCAATCTCTTTTAATGTAGAGGAAAATGACACCAATGAAACTGTCCTGAATAAAATTGCAGATGCTATAAATAACTCCGGGTTAAAGTTAAATGCAAACATCATAAATGATACAACCTCCAGTGTAAGGCTATCAATTAAAAGTGAAGAAACCGGCTCCGAAAATGCAATTAATCTAAAAAATGAAGGAGATAATGATATTCTTAATATCCTCGGATTTCTTGATACAAATGGAGAAAGAAAAGAAGCTTCTGGAACCAATGGTGGATTCGTTATACTGAACCAGGATGACCTTAACGCAAAGATAAAAGTAGATGGTATTGATATTGTCAGTCAATCCAATAGAATTGAAAATGTCATCAAGGGTGTTATAATCAACCTGCATTCTTCACAACAGGATGGAGAAACACCTCTAAGGCTTACCATCTCTACTGATGTTGATACTGTAAAGAAAGAAATAAAAGAATTTATCGATAAATATAATGAAATAATAAATTATATAACCGAGAAATCTAAAATTGATATTGAATCCAATAAAAGAGGATACCTAGCAGGTGAACCAACATATTCTCAATTAAAATTCAAACTTCGATGGTTAATATCAGGACCTGTTGAGGGTGTTAAAGAGGGAAATCCATCACTTCTATCTGAAATCGGAATTAAAATGAATAAAGACGGCACCCTGAAAATCTCCGACGACGAAAAATTAACAGAAGCTATTGAAAATAACAATGAAGCTGTTTCAGACCTTTTCAACCTGGAAAACGGTATCGGTAATAGGGTAAATAACCTGTTGGAAAGTTTCGTCAGAACAGGTGGTATTGTCGATACAAGTAAAAAAATGATCTCTCAACGAATAGATAATATAGATAAAAGAATCGACAGTATTGAACAGCATTTAAGGATTAAAGAAGAAGACCTGAGAAGAAAATTTATTAATCTTCAAAAAACCCTCAGTATGTTAAATTCCCAACAAGCTATAATCAGTAAAAGTATGTTTAATTATATGACTCCTTATTCATCTCAGGGATATTTCTATTAATTTCATTACTCAAACTCCTGAATTTTTCATTCCAAAAGATAAACATACCTATCTTAAATTAATTGATTCTTGATTTTTAAATTAATAGAATATATATTAACTAAAAACCGGGCTTCTATATGGCGAAAGTAAGCATTGTTAACACTTATAGTACCAGTATAAGAGATTGTCTTAACAGGTCTGTTGAGCTCATAGGTGGCTGGGATAGATTTGTAAAAAGAGGAGATAGAGTCTTAATAAAACCAAATATCTTTATTAAAGGAGATTATCGGTCAGGAAAGATTACACATCCGGAACTTATTTTATCAGTATGTAAAGCCCTCTGGGAGATTGGAGCAAAAGTTTTCATCTGTGAAAGAACTAATAACATCTATGAAAATCTTAAAGATTACCCTGAAATTTTAAAATATGCTCGGATAATTAGCCTTGAGGAATTACCCTGTAAGAATACAACATTAAAAAATGCTATTTCGTTAAAAATATCTTTACCAATACCTGAAATAATTAATGACTGTGATGTATTTATAAATATGCCATCTATCAGGACTCATGCTCTCACAAAAATTTCTAACAGTTTAAAAAATATAATGGGAATTTTACCGGATACTGCTGCTTTTCACCTTCACCAGTGTGGATTGCACCGCTCAATTGTTGAATTGAACCAGTATAGAAAAAGTGACCTAATAATTTATGATGGAACATATTCACTTCAGGGTGATTTCCCGCCCTTTGGTGAGCCCCTTAAAAGTAATATAATTATATCAGGAGATAATCCAGTAGCCGTTGACGCCGTTACAGCAAAAGTAATAGGGTTTGAACCGGAAGAGGTTAAGCATATAAAAATTGCTTTTAAACAGGGGCTCGGGCCAATATCGTTGAAAGAAATTAAATTATACGGTGAATCAATTGAAACCATTAAAAAGACAGTTAAGTTTAAAAAAGCCATATCAAATATAGATAACCTTAAAGATAAATTCATTTTTTATACTGGTGGTATATGTATGGATTGCATACCGTCAGCAGCTTCAGGTTTGATAGCTACACTGGAACAAAAATGGATAAAAAATATAGATACCCGGGATATTGCTATTGTTATCGGTTCCTCTGGAGAATTACCAGTAATTAATGAAAAAAACATTATTTTATTCGGAAATTGTACCTACCCTTACATAGATATAGGGAATTACATCCCCGGGTGTCCACCACAGGCAACTATGATATTTGAAGAAATTAAAAAATTATGTTCAAATTAACAAAAATGAGGTATTAGTTATGTGCAAAAGGGTCATATCATTACTTCTATCTTTTTTTCTAATTTCTATGATTGTAGTGTGTGGGATTAAAAAAGAAGCAAAACTGCATAATAACAAGGGTGTAAAATATTTCAGAGACGGTGAAATCAGTAAAGCAATTAGTGAATTTAAGAAAGCAATTGAGATTAGCCCAAAATTTGCTGAAGCACATTACAATCTTGGGAATGTTTATTCAAAAATTGACAGTATTGATGATGCTATGGCTTGCTGGCAAAAAACTATAGAACTGGATAAAACTAACGCTACTGCTGTAATGTACATAGGGTTAGCCCATTTTAAGAAAGGAGAATTGGACTCGGCACTCTACTACTATGAAAAAGCGATTACTATGGATGAAAACTTAAAAAATCTGAGTAATCCACTTAGAGATACATATTTTCAGAAAAAGAGGGAAGAGAAAGCTATAGCAGAAGGTAAAATGTGGGCAAGGCAGATAGTTGTAAAAACAAGAAGGGAAGCCCTGAGAATTATTAAGCAACTGGATCAGGGGGCTGATTTTGCTGACCTTGCCATAAAATACTCTATTGATACAAAAACAAATAAACACGGAGGCGATCTCGGATTCTTCTTTGAAAACCAGAAAAGTAAATTCATAGTAGAAAATGTAAAAAAACTTAAAAAAGGTGAATACTCTAAAAAACCGATTAAATCAGACCAGGGTTATGTTATATTTTTAAGATTAAATTAAACTTGTAAATCTCTATTAATTACAAAAGGGGCTGTCTAAAAAGAGCAGGTCTGTCCTCGTCATTCCGGGTAAGAAAACAGAATAATTTTCTTGATAACATTGATTTACCTATCCTCTACAATAACAGAAAATTAACTTTTTAGACAATCCCTTTTAATTATAATTTATGAAAGACTCGGGAAAAAATATCCTCATTATTGCAGGTGAACCATCAGGAGACCTTCTGGGTGCGCCCCTTATAAGTGCTTTAAAAAAGTTAAACGAAAACATCGAGATTTACGGTATCGGTGGTAATTTAATGATAAATGAAGGATTGAAAAATATCTTTCATATAGACCAGCTTTCCATAATGGGGATTACTGAAATTATCAGAAAAATACCTTTTATGATGAAAGTGTTTATTAGAATGAAAAAAGAAATAGCTATGAGAAAACCTGATATCATAGTATTAATTGATTACCCGGGTTTTAACCTGAGGTTCGCAAAAATTGCAAAAAAAAAAGGATTTAAAGTATTTTACTATGTTTCACCACAGATATGGGCATGGAGAAAAAAAAGAATAAAATCAATCGCAAAATATGTGGACACAATGGCTGTTGTATTCAAGTTCGAAGAGGATATTTATAAAAAAGAAAAAATAAATGCTGAGTTCGTATCACATCCTGCCCTGGAAAGAATAAAAATAAATCTTTCAAAAGAAGAATTCCTATCTAAATACAAAATCAGACATTCCGCTCCCGTTATTGGATTATTACCTGGAAGTAGAAAACAGGAAGTTATGAAAATTTTTCCGATAATGATAGAGGCTGTAGATAAAATAAAAAAAAAATTGGGCAACTTACAGGTTGTTGTTGGTAATCATCCTTCTCTGGAAAAATCTTTATACGAATATTACATTAAAGATTCCACTGATATATTTCTGACAGGAGAAGATATTTATGAATCTATAAAGTATTCAGACTTTTTGATTATTTCATCAGGGACTGCAACAATTGAGTCTGCAATTCTTGAAACACCGATGCTTATTGTTTACAGAGTTTCCCCGATAACTTATTATCTGGGGAAATATCTTGTTAAATTGCCTTACATCGGTATGGTTAATATTCTCGCCGGTAAAATGATAGTTCCCGAGTTGATTCAAAAAAGATTTAATTCAGAATCCGTGGCTGAAACTGTCATTGATTTTCTCAACAATCCTGATAAAATTAACAATATGAAAGAAGAATTACGGAAAGTGAAAAGCTCACTTGGCGACGGCAGTGCATCAACCAGAACTGCAGAATTAATCCTTAAAGAAATAGAAAAAAATGAAAAACTATACTCATAATTTTACATAAAATGCTTTCTCCTTGAATATAAAAGAGATAATAAATGCACCCTTTAGAACGAGTAATGTCTAAAAAAGAAAAAATTGCTGCGGGTCTGATTTCAGGAACATCCGTTGATGGGGTCGATTCTGCAATTATTAGAATTAAAGGGAAAGATTTAAACCTCAAAATAGAGCTAATTCATTTCTTAACCCATCCTTATCCGGCAGATATACGTTTAAAAATAGAACAACTGATTAAAAATAAATCTGCTTCTTTAAAGGACATAGCTTTTTTACAATTTAAAGTTGGTGAAATATTTGCAGACGCCCTTATCCAGTTATGTAAAAAGTCAAAGATTCCATTAAAGCAAATAGATTTTGTTGGTTCTCATGGGCAGACAGTATGGCATTCCCCTCCTGAAAAGGATAAAAAAGGTTCAACACTCCAGATTGGAGATGGTGATGTAATCAAAGAACGCACCGGAATTACTACTGTATCTGACTTCCGTGTTTCAGATATGGCTGCTGGTGGTGAAGGTGCACCTCTGGTTCCTCTTGTCGATTATATCCTTTTCAGGAATAAAATTGAATCAAGGGGACTCTTAAATATAGGGGGTATATCTAACATTACTGTTATCCCGGAAAAAGCTACAATAAATGATGTTTTTGCTTTCGACTGTGGTCCAGGAAATACTCTTATTGACCTTTCCGCACAACTACTGTTTAATCAAAAAATCGATTATGATGGTAAACTCGCTTTAAGTGGAAAAGTGAATCAAAAATTGCTTAACGAACTTATGAACCATCCGTTCATTTTAAAAAAACCACCCAAGTCCACAGGCAGAGAAACTTTTGATTTATCTTATTGTAAAGATATTATAAAAAAAGGAAAAAAACTAAACCTATCAAGAAATGATATTATTGCAACAATTTCAGAATTTACAGCAAAGAGTATATTCTATAATTATGAAAATTTCATTGCTCCAGTAGTTAATTTGAAAAGGATTATCCTGAGTGGTGGCGGTGCTTTCAACAGATACCTCTATCATTCATTAAAAAACTATTTTAAAAATATAATAATTGAAAAATCAGATATATACAATATTCCTGCTGAAGCAAAGGAAGCTGTAGCTTTTGCTGTCCTTGCATATCAGGCAGTAATGGGTAGAACATCAAATTTACCCGGCGTCACAGGAGCAAAAAAAAGAGTTGTTTGTGGAAAAATTTCTTTGACCAATAGATGAAAAATGGTAATAAAAATTTAACTAAACTGGAGATTAAAAGATGTTTGAGAAACTCTCGTTTCAGGTACCCACACTGGGAAAATGCACAGTTCCTTCACCTGTGAAATTATCCACAATTTCCGGACAGGGTAAGGCTACCTATACAAGAGATGATACCAGAGTAAATTACAAAATAGAACGTACTCCTGGTGAACCGGAAAGCAAAATAACTTTTGAAAAAGCCGGCCCAAGAGAATTCATCTACTTTAATCCTCAGGATGTTACCGCCGCAATACTCACCGCAGGCGGTTTGTGCCCTGGTTTAAATGATGTTATCCGTTCAATATTTCTGGAACTTCATTTCGGTTATAATGTCAAAAATATCCTCGGAATAAGATATGGTTATAAAGGATTAAATCCAGCAAATAAATATGAACCAGTAAAACTTACTATTGAAAAAGTTGAGCACATACACGAATTAGGCGGAACAATGCTGGGTTCTTCAAGAGGAGCAGAAGACAAAGAAGTTATGGTGGACTATCTTGTTAAACTCGGGGTGAATATTCTTTTCTGTATAGGTGGAGATGGAACCCTGAGAGGAGCTCATTCTTTCTATGAGATAATAAAAAAAAGAAATCTTAAAATAGGTATTGTTGCCATACCAAAAACTATCGATAATGACATTAATTTTGTTTATAAAACCTTTGGATTTGAAACCGCTGTTAGTGCTGCCCGGGATATAATAAATAGTGCCCATACAGAGGCTCTTGGTGCACCAAATGGTATTGGTCTGGTTAAACTTATGGGTAGAGATTCTGGATTCATCGCAGCTTATGCTACTCTGGCAAATCAAAATGTGAACTTCACTTTGATTCCCGAGGTTCCATTCGAGTTATATGGTAAAAGAAGTTTTCTAAAAGCACTCGAAAGAAGATTAAATGAACGAGGACACGCTGTCATCGTTATAGCTGAAGGAGCAGGTCAGGAATTAATTTCCGGGGGTAAAAAAGAATACGACGATTCGGGAAACATCAAGTTAAAAGATATTGGGACATTCCTTAAAAATGAAATAAACAGATACTTTAACAAAAAAGGAATAAAAATAAATCTTAAATATATCGACCCGAGCTACATAATAAGGAGCATACCTGCAAATGCGAATGATAGTATTTTTTGCGCAAATTTAGGTAGATGGGCTGTTCATGCAGGAATGGCCGGGAAAACAGACCTCGTCATCGGTTTATGGCACGGAGTTTTCACCCATGTTCCTATTCCTGCCTGTGTATATGAAAGAAAAAAGGTTTCTCCTGAAAGCGCATTATGGCTAAGTGTTCTCGAAGCTACCGGGCAGGAATACTACTATAAGGAAAAATAATTTCATCATTTATTTTATTATTCAAACCAGAAAGAAAAAAGGTCGCATCGATTCATATAAAAAATTATCACTATTTTCCTGTTTTTCAAATCAAGATTTTCAATATTATTCCACTCAACAAGTTTTCTAATTTCATTTCCTGTAAATTTTTTGCTTTCGTATAGAATATTTTTTTTCGTATCAAGAATTTTTATTTTAAGACCACCATGCAGTGTTTTATAGTTGCAATACATTTTTGAACCACTGACTCTAATCGGTTTTGTTCTTAATTTTCCATTAAAAATACCTGAATGCATTGAGGTAAAACTATCAATTCTTAATGTGGCTAATCCTATACTATTCTGTCGAAATCTTTTATCATAATGAGTTGTAGTTCCACCACCATAATAGAACCAGAGTTCATCTTCTGCACCGGGAGGAGATACCACAGGCCCAAAGGACATTAATATAGTACCTCCATCCCAATCATCTGGTTTACCGGTATCCATAAAAATTTTCCTGTTTGATGCCCTATGCCAGTTCTCTCCATCACTACTTGAGGCAAGTTGTATATTCATTGATTTATCTCCAGGTGCATTATTATATATCCAGATTAATCCAATGTAATTTCCAAAATATTCAAAACCCGACATTCCATAGAATTCTGTTCCATAGGGGGCATGCCAATCTTGAGTCAGGATAACTCTGGGTGGTGACCATTTTATAAAATCTCTACTTTTTGACAAACCAAGTATTCTGAAATGTCTATCTCCTGCGATTGAAATTTTATAAAAAACAATAAACCTGCCATCAGGATAATATGTAAGAGAAGACGCATCACAGGCACAGGTAAAAACCGGTTGATGACCATACTGTTTCCAGTGTATCCCATCAGGAGAATAAGCTGTAAAAAACCTTCTCCAGGTATAGCTTTCCAGCCGGGAACATCCTTCCCCAATGGAAAATTAGGACCATACATTTTAAGTTCCTCCTTACTCATACTATCCCAGTAAATCATCTTGTAAGTTTCATCCGTTGAGGAAGGATAAGGGTCTTTAACAACTGCTGGACTGCATAAACTACTCGTTCCCCTGCAGGTAATAACAAGATTGTTATCCTTACTTCCTTTATAATCAATTATTCCAATGGATGGTTTTTCCCAGGTTAAACCATCCGATGATTCTGCATAACCTACGGACGTTCTGAACCTCAAATCATTTGTTTTTAAATTTAATATCTGATACCACATCCGGTATTTGCCTTCATCTTAAAAAAGTCATTTTAATGACTTACCAGTGGACTATTCCAGCACCAGAATTAGATTCTGGTGCGGAAAAAAAAGGAATTAAATAACATTTCAGAAGCACGGGCATATCAATGTCAGAGTTTATAATAGTACATATCGCTCCTACGGAGCTCTGTATCTTTTTAAACTTCTTTCTACAAACATATCGCTCCTGACGGAGCTCTTTAATAAAGCTTAATATGTAATTTTAAATCTTTACAGACGAAGAGGTCTTTATAGTTATAATATAGCCACAAAAATATAGTAAAAAAGAGCTAAAATAAGGTGCCACTATACAATCAGGAATTTCACATAGATAAAATATATTTTTCTATTAAAGCCCTGTAAGGGCGAAATGCCTGTAGCAAAAAATAGTAAACAACAATAGAGCTCTGTAGGAGCGGCATAGAAATATTAATTTGATTATAGATTAGTGT
>QNDJ01000027.1 GCA_003644825.1 Candidatus Zhuqueibacterota bacterium
AAATTAAAATGCTTTGTGAATAATAATTCTGTTTAACTTCCCTCCTGAGTTTCATCTTCTCGAATTTTAGGGGCAATAGCGAAGCCAGTAAACCCATATATAATTGCAAAAATGAAACCGGTATAATTCATAATTGCCCACGGAATATACTTAAGAGTAGGAACACCAAGAGTACCAGCCATAAAAACACCCGCCATACTCCAGGGAACTAAAGGAACTATAACAGTTCCTGAATCTTCCGTAGTCCTTGAAAGATTTTTAGCAGCCAGTTTCATCCTGGAAAAAGCAGGAGCAAACAACTCACCGGGAATTATAATAGTTAAATATGAACTCCCTGTTATTAAAGCTACCAGTATTCCTGAAAATACAGTTGAAGTTATTAGTGTCCTGGTTGTTCTTGTAAATCTTAAAAGATGGAATAAAATAACATCAAGCATTCCAGCTTTTTTTACAATCCCCGCAAAAGAAAAAGCACAAAAAGCAATAAGTGTAACTCCCATCATTCCCATTAACCCGCCCCTGCTTAAAAGATTATCAACAACAGAAATACCACTTTTTAGTTTATACCCATTAGTTAAAATGTCAACAACTTTGACAAGGCTCATCTTCTGAAAAATTAAAGCAAGCAATGATGCAATACCTGAAGAAATTATCATTCCAGGAATTGTAGGTTTCTTCGCCACTGCAAAATATATAATTAAAATCGGTGGAATTAATAAAAAAATATTGAAATTGAAATTCTCTTTGATAGCACCCATTATAAGATTCATCTGAGAAGAAGTAGAACTACCCTGGCCATAACCAATACCCAGTATCAAATAAACAACCAGACCGAGTATCCAGGCAGGTGTAGTGGTCCACAACATATGTTTTATGTGGTCAAAAATATTGCTCTTTGCAGCAATAGGAGCAAGGTTCGTAGTATCAGAAAAAGGAGAAAGTTTATCTCCAAAAAACGAACCTGCAACAATAGAACCAGCAGCAGCAGGTTCAGGAATTCCGAGCCCCTTTGCTATTCCCATTAAAGCTACACCCATTGTTCCGGCTGTTCCCCAGGATGTGCCTGTAGCAAAAGATATAAGACTGCATAAAATACAGGATGTAACAAGAAACGCTCTTGGAGAAATTATCTTCATTCCATAATATATCATCATCGGTATTGTTCCTGAGGCAATCCATGAACTTATCATCATTCCAACAGAAATAAGTATTAGCATAGCAGGCATACCCTTTGCTATACTTTCAACTACTCCACTTTCCATATCCTTCCATGAATAACCCAATCTTAAAGAAATAATACCTGCAACAAATGCTGCAGCTATTAACAATATCTCAATCCTCATCCTGAATCCACCATAGCCAACACCAAGAAAAATTAGCATTGCTATAATAGGTACCAAGGATTCAATGAGCGAGGGTTTCCTTTTAACAACCTTCCTTTCAGGCATATATTTAAATTAAATCAGTTATATTAAAAATTCAAAAAGTTAGACCTTATCAATAATTAACCAGACCCAATTTCTTCAAAAATTTGATATAATCCATTACAATTTCAAGGCTTGTTTCTCCAAATTCTGCACTGACTGCATCCCTTATCCATAAAATATTATTATTTCCATTTATGAAATTAGCTATCTCATAAGATTTACTTCCGAAATTACCGGTTATTTTGCTTCGTTTTTCCAGATACCAGTTCCTAAATTCATTTCCCAGTTTTCGAGAAAAATAATTATAGGAAATCGGACCAATAAAATTTCGTTTCGGGTAAATTTTTTCTGCTTTAAGTTCCAGTTCTGTTAATAAAATTTTCTCCGGGGTTATCCCTTCTCCTCTACATAAATCATCGTAGTACCTTTCAAGCCTGTACTTTTCAAATTTAACCAATCTGTCGGTTTCAAGAGCAATTTCATTAATAGTTTTAATCATACTCTCACTACTACATAACTGGATACAGGATAAAACAGACCTTTTTTCAAAATCACCTACAATCTCAATATATTTACTAAAATTATCAAACATTTTATGAAATTTATCTTTATTGTCTTTTTTCAGATAATACTTTAAATAAGATATTCCTTTTGCAGTTACATCTGACAATCTTTTAGTTCCTCAATAAGAGACAAGATTTGCAATATCATACGCAGAACAATTATCAGCATTCGCAATTGCAAGGGCACTCAAGGTAACAACGGCAACACTTCTTTTCATTTCTGTAGGATCAACTTTATCAGGAGTATCGTAAGAAGTATGATGAAAAACATCTGGATGACCAATCATTATAGATGGAACACCTATTGTAGGGTCTGAAAACATTACATGGTCACTACCACCACTATAACCAGTAAATCTGTAATTCATTAAATATTTTTTTCCTCTTTGTTCAAAGAGATCAATATTACTTATTACTTCAACAAAATGTTTTACTACATCACCTATAAAACTTGGAGATGAAAAAGGTTGATGAGTAACCGAAAAAAATGAAATACATTTACCATAATCTTCGCCTATCATATCAATATTAATTCCTGCCAGTGCTCTTTTTCCTATATCTTTATGCTTATTCAGATAAGCCATTGTTCCGTGCATTTCTGGAAGCCATAAAAATCGAAGTGTTCTGTTGGGCCTATCAATAAATCCATTTTTAATTAAATACATTAAGGTTCTCGCAATTTCAATCAGCCCGGCACTTCCACTGGCGTTATCATTTGCTCCTGGTTTATAATGGTCAAGGTGTGCCATAATAATAATTTCCTGTTCGGGGTTTTTTTTACCTCTTATTACTGCCGAAATAACAGGCATATTTCCATCAAATAATTCTGCATCCACTATTGCCTTTGCTCTTACTTTTATATTTTTATCAAAAAAAGACTTTAACCATTGTGTCTGCCTGTAGGATAGTGCAAATCCCCATTTAGCTTTATTTCTTTCTTCCCCTGTAGGTGATAATCGATTCATTTCAACAAGGTCAGGATATTGATATCTATCTCTTCTATTTGAAGGACCAACAATAACACCGAGGGCACCTCTTTTAATTACTGCCTCCCGGTGAACAAGTGCACCATTGCCTCCTGTGGCAAATACAATTTTACCTTTAACATCCTTTCCGAAATAATCTCTCTCAGTTTTACCTTCTCCAACAAATATAACTTCAGCTTCATCATTTCCTTTATTGCTATATGGCATTAAAGAAACTGCAACCCTGGAATAATCACAGATCAATCTTTTTACTGGTTCTACCATATATAATTTTGCACTCCTAACCCTCCAGCCAACAGGTGATTTCCAGGTAAGATATTCAGCAAATCCATCAGACCTGAATTTTTCCACAACAACCTCATCAAGCATAAATTTTCGCAATTCTTTTTCTACATAATCAACACAGGCATTATAATCAGAACCTTCTCCTCCACCTCTAATTCTATTAAACCTCGTAATCCTCATTACATAATCTTTTGCTCGCTCTCCTGAAAGATGATTAATAATAACATTCTGTTTCTCTACATCGATTAAAAAATCTCTTTGAATTTGTCCGAATACTGGAAAAGACATCATAAATATTAACAGGAAAGTAAAACTAAAAAATTTGTATCTTTTCATCATAATATTCCTCCGAATTCATACATCATTTACACTAACTTATTTATTTTTTATTTTATTAATTACCTGTATTTGTTTAATAAATTATTTTAATTTTCCTATAGCATTTTCAACTTCATCCAATAACTCACCTGATTGAACAACTTCCGTTATTGCATTAATATCCTCAAATAAAGGTCTATCTTCATCAAGAAATTTCACATATTTCCTGATAACTTCATAAGCGGTTTGGGTTCCTTTGCCGGGTTTAACAGGTTTTCTTAAATCTACAGCCTGAGCACCAGCTATTAATTCAATTGCAAGCACAGTATTTGCATTATTTATTATCTGTCTTGTTTTAAGAGCCGTATTCATACCCATACTTACAAAATCCTCCTGATCTGCTGCAGCCGGTATAGACCCTGTTGCTGCTGGATGGCTAAGTATCCTGTTTTCACATACCATTGAACCAGCTGTATACTGAGTCAGCATAAGCCCCGAAAACATCCCGGCACCTTTTGTTAAAAATGCAGGCAACCCCATACTTAAATGTGGATTCATCAATCTGTTAATTCTTCTTTCAGACAAAGCTGATACTGTTGTTACACCAATACCGACAAATTCAAGAGCAAAAGCCGTAGGTGTCCCCTGGAAATTTGCACCTGTAATATATAACTCTTCATCAGGAAAGAAAAGAGGATTATCACCTACTCCATTTAATTCAATTTCAAACATTTTTTTTGCAAAATCAAAAGTATCCCTCAAAGAGCCAACCACCTGAGGAGTACTTCTCAAGCTATAAGCATCCTGAACTTTTTTGCCTTTCATTTTTAATAGTTCACTTCCCTCAACAATTTTTCTTATATTTTCAGCACAGGTAACTGCACCAGGAAAACCCCTTGCTTTATGAAGCCGTTCATCATAAGCAGCCATATTCGCATTTAAAACTTCAAGGGTCATAGCAGCAGCAACTTCTGATGTTTTAATCCACCGCTCTATATCAAATAATTCCAGTGAACCCATACCTGCAATAACATTTGAACCATTTATTGTGGCAAGTCCATCCCTTGCATTGTAAATAATAGTAGATATTCCAGCTTTTTCCATTGCTTTTTTACCCGGCAACCTTTCTCCATTATAGTATGCCTCTCCTTCACCCATCAAAACAAGTGCCATCTGGGACATTGGAGAAAGGTCACCTGATGCCCCTACAGACCCCTTATCATATACAACAGGAGTAACGCCTCTATTTAGCATTTCTACCAGAGTTTTCACAACCACAGGTCTTAAACCAGAATTTCCATTACAATGAACATTTATCCTGCTTAACATTGCTGCTCTTACAACCTCCTCCGGCAGTGGTTTCCCGCAACCTGCCGCATGACTGTATATTAAATATCTCTGAAATTTTTCAACCTGTTCAGGCGTCAATATTACTTCCGATAACTCACCTATTCCTGTTGTAATTCCATACATTACAGCTCTTTCTTTTATTTTTTTATCTACGAATTCTCTGCATTTTTTAATTTTCTCAAGGGCATCCCCCGAAATTTCTACTTTTTCTCTTTGCCTGGCAACCTTTACAACATCTTCGATTTTCAGATTTTTCCCCGTTAATTTAACAGTCATTTTTCCCTCCATAGTATTAACATTTTTAAATTAATCTCCTGGGTTTAATATTATATTAGATTAACAATTTATTGATTCAACTAATTATATAAAAATTGCAAGAATTAAAAAAAATTCTTCAACCTGCAATAATTCAGTTCCATTAGAAATTTGAATATCAGAAATATATTCTGATATATAATTTTAAAGACTTCCATTCAGTAAAAAATACTAAAACCAGTTTTACTCTTCTTTATTGAATTTCTTCATCTGATATGGTTTCTATGCTCTTTCAGAAAAGAATTAACACGGGTAATATCTGGTATTCCTTTTCTACCACCAAGTTGCATACATTTAAGGGCAGATATTGCCGAAGCAAATATCATTGTTTTTTTCAGTCCCCAATTTTGTAAGACACCATAAATAAATCCACCATGGTATACGTCACCTGCACCGGTAGTATCTTTTACATCAACTTTAAAAGCTGGCACTTCTACCATTTTATTATTTTTTATACCAATTGAACCTTTTTCTCCATAAGTAATTACAACGCACCTTTTATTAATTTTATAAAGCTTCATTAAAGCCCTGGTTTTGTCTTTTTCACCGGTAAAATCTCTTGCAAATACACTTGAAGCAACAAAATAATCACTATTTTCCAATAACATATCCATTCCTTTTTTAACACCTCCAGCATCTACAACAACTGGTATATTTCTTTTTCTGGCAAAAAAAATAGCTTTAAGTGCAGTTTCTATTTCAAATCCATCAAGGTGTAGAACTTTAACACCATCAAACAAATTCTCTTTAATCAATTTTTCATCATACGGATCTAATTCTTTCCTGCTCCACAAAATAGTTCTTTTCCCTGAGTTCTTATCTACAATAATAATGGATAATGGAGACCTTTTGTTTTTTTGAGCGACTAAATTTTGAATTTTGACATTTTCTCTAATAAATTCCCTCTTAATAAAATCTCCATTCCAATCATCACCAATACATCCTATGTAAGATGTTGATTTTCCTAATCTGGATAGAGTTACAAGGGCAGTCGCTACAGGTCCACCACCCTGAATCTCGAATTCAATATACTCTAACTTCTCATTAATAGCTGGATACCTGGGAACTAAAAATATATAGTCTATTGCAGAATATCCAATGCCAAGAACATCCATCTGCTATATTATTGTTAGATTGAAATTAAAAATATAAAATTTTTTTTCAAAAGTCAAATATAGATATATAAAGATATATTATGTTTTAAAGAGAATATATAAAACAATATACAATTCGTTATTATAACTAATTATAAAAGAAACTTTATCAGTACCTGTATAGATAATTATTTTTAGGTGTGGTCAATTATATGATTTGTTGATGTTATTTAATTTTTCATTGAAGTAAAACTCTGGTTAGCTATTTTGCAGGCAGTTAAAAAACAGAGTCTGGCTACTTTTTCTATTTTCAATGGTGATATTTTTTCCCATGTATCAGTAGATTTATGGGCAAAATCTCCACCACCATCATAATAAAATATAAATGGAATACCTTTTTTATAAAAAGAAGAATGGTCTGAACCTCCAGTTTCAACCTTTTCTGGTATATTTAAAGCAATATCAATTTTTTTACTCATATTTATACTAATAGACAACAGGTTTTTGTTTTCATCTTTACAATGTAATTCTATTTCATTCGGGTTATTCCTGCCCACCATATCAAGGTTGAGTATTGCAATTGTTTTAGAAAGAGGAATTACAGGATTGTCAACATAATATTGTGAACCAAGGCATCCTGATTCTTCTCCCGTAAAAGTTATAAAAAGGATACTTCTTTTAGGTTTTATTTCACATTTAGTAAATGCCTGGGCTATTTCCAGCAAAGCTGCTGTTCCTGAAGCATTGTCATCTGCCCCGTTGAATATTTTTTTTAAATCCCTGGATACTCCTATATGGTCATAGTGAGCACCAATTATAATAGTTTCATCTTTTAAAATATCATCCGCACCTTCAAATAATCCGATAACATTCATCGCCTGATATTTCTTTTGAATAACATTCGTTTCAAGCTTTACTATCTGTTTTAATGCAAATGAACAGGGTTTTTTATTACTATCTATTTTTCTTTTAAGTTCAATTATTGTTTTTCCCTCCTTTTTCAGGATTTCATTTGCTATATCCAGGGATATATATACCATTGGAAAACTATACCATTTTTCCTGGAGAACATCATTCCAGCAAAATAATTTCAATTTTTTAGCATAGTCTGCAATTTGTTTAATGCGTAAAAACGATAATTTTGATGGTATAGGAAACTTGTGGTCACGGGGTGATGTGCCTTTAACAAATATCATTCCAGCAGCACCATTTTTAATAGCCTGCATAACTCTTATTTCGTGAAGTGAGGCAACCCCCCATTGAGGCCCTTTTTTATGTATTTTACCCTCAAATATCATTACTATTTTATTTTTTACATCTATATTTTCATAGCTGTTGTAGTCATCTGTGATTATTCCATAACCTGCAAAAACAACTCCTGTTTCAAGTTTATTTGAACCAACAGGTGCAACCTGAAAATCTTTTCCTTCTTCATAAATTTTTCCATCAATTTCAAGCCTACCGGGAATACCGACTTCTGCAAAGTCCATTTTGATAGATTGATAGTATTTATTAGTTTTACTTATTGGTTTTAGTCCATATTTTTCAAATTCATTTGCAATATAACGTGCGGCTATTAATTGCTCCTGAGTAAATGTAGCTCTTCCTCTGAATTCATCCGATGAAAGAAATTTTACATGATAAAGAGCCTCAATGCCAGATATACTCTGTAAAGCTGATTGATTATGAATCTGAGAAAAAACCGTTGATGTAATAAAAATTAAAATTAAAAATATTATGATTCTTGTTTTTGCACATTTCATTTAAAATAACCTCAATTTGTTGATAAATATTTACTTTTTTCTTTCCCCCAGAACAAAAGGCATCTTTAATCTTTTTTCAACCCACTCTCTATTTATTACCATTCCAAATTGACTGTGGGTCATAGTTTTACCTTCATCATATTTTAACGCTTCATTGTAATATTTTAATGCTTCTTTTCTTTTGCCCTCTAAATCTCTTAAATGCCCAAGCCATACAAGAGTAGCAAAATGATAAAACCTTGAAGGGTTACACTCTACTACTTTTTTAAAAGATTCAAAAGATTCCTTATAATAACCACCATCAAACAATGTTAACCCAAGTTTAAACCACAAATAATAACGGTCAAGATTTAAATCTAAAGCTTCTTTAAATGTTTCAAAAGCATCTTCTCCTGCTCCAGACCAAGGCAATCTGGAAATGTTCCGTATCAATTCATCATACGTAATAGGGAGAGGATTTTTCAACATAGCAAGCTTATTATAAGGGTCAAGTATAGCTTTTACCAGCTTTGATTTGCTTTCGAATTTCAAAGTGTTAACTTTTAAAGGAGTATTGGTATATTTAACCTGGCTGGTGCTATCTTCAAAAATAACCTTCACTGGAACAGGCATTACCATTGACCCTTTTCGTTCTACCTTTATATAAGAAATATATTTATCATTATCTTTAATACAATCGCGGGATACAATTTGATAACAAAGATATTTGTTTGAACGTACCCATTGCTCAAAAAACCAGTTGAGGTTCTGACCACTGACCTGTTCACACACATTCCAGAAATCATTATAACCAAGCCGTTTTCTTCCATAGTCTTTCAAACATTTCTTATATATTCTCTCAAAGGTTTCCTTACCAAGAACACACTCAAGGGCACTTATTATGCTGAAACCTTTTCCATGAACTACAATATTATTTCTATCAAACTTTATTGAAAGTAATTGCTCATAAGGCAAATCAACAGTAGTATCAACCTTTTTCTTCAATCCATCAAGATATCTATTCATAAGTCCTTTATGCTTATCCAGTCCAAGATTCCTAAAAAGTATATATTCTCTATCAGCATATATTCCCATACCTATCCATAACCAGGATGAATAATCCACATCCATTACATACTCACCCCAGTATTGATGACCGATTTCATGGGCGGTAATCCATTTCCAGTGTAATAAAGACTTTTTGTCAAACTGTTCCTGACCATGTATAACAACAATCCCTGAAGCAAAAGGATACCCGCCCACTGGTCTGGAAGCACCGGGTATAATATAAAGAAACTTAAAGGGATAAAAACCAAGCCAGCTTTTATAGAACTTTATTGCATCCACAGCAGTTTCAAGGCATAATAATGCACATTTTTTACCCTTTTCTGTAAACAGAGAAGTAACCTGTATACCAGTAACTTCTCTTGTTTCAACATTCAACCCTTTACCAAGGTAAATTCCAAATCTATTGATTCCATTATTCTCATAATAACCTGTTTCCTTATTCAATATACCACTTATTGCAACGGAATAACCATCAGGTATATCAAGCTTGACTCTGAATCTATCATAAACAGGAAGGTCGTTCCACCACAGGCGTGGAAACCACTTCTGTAATAATATCTCCTCTTTATTATTACCTATTAAATCATATCTGCTGAATTTTATTTTCAAAATTAGTTCTTTGCCTGGAAAAACAGGTTCAGGTAATACATAAAAAAGAGGAGATGAAACTGTTTTGTTCTTCTTATAATTTAATGGAAAAATACTTTTCCCTTTAATTTCAACTTCCAAAAAACTAACCCGTGAAATACACCAATCCATTGCAATAATTGATATTTCTTTAGAATAAGTATTTACAAATTTAACTGTTTCACTACCTTCAACTATGCTATTATCCACATCGATATTAACTTCAATTTTATAATTTGCCTCTGGTGGGTTTAATGGAACCCAGTACTTTTGCAACGCAGTTACATTTTGAATAATTATTAAATTTATTATTGTAGTAAAAATTATACCAGATTTTTTAAAACAAAAGATTTTACCCA
>QNDJ01000028.1 GCA_003644825.1 Candidatus Zhuqueibacterota bacterium
ATATGTCACTCCTACGGAGCTCTTTTGTTTTTTACCATTTTTGCTACAAGCATTTCGCCCCTAACGGGGCTTTAATAAAAAAATATATTTTCATTTTTTATTTTTTACATCTAAGAAATTATCTTTTTCTTTGCAAAACTCCTGACCGTTTGGTTGAGGTTATATTATAAAAATAAAGATTTCTTAGCCTGTAAAGGCATAAAATGAAATATTATGCTTTATTAAAGAGTTCCGATAGGAGTGGTATGTTAAAAGGTCAGGCAGGGATGCCTGACCTACAATTATTAATATATTTTACCCATAGAACGGACATCTGTGTCAGTTCATAAATAGATTTCACATAGTCAGAAGATTGCTTCGACCCGTATGGGGCTCGCAATGACAGATACGGTTTTATTAAAGAGCTCCGATAGGAGCGATATGTTTGTAGAATAATAGACAATAAAAGATATAGAGCTTCGTAGGAGCGGAATGGAATAGGTCAGGCAGGGATGCCTGACCTACAGTATGTGTTCAATTACATCTTTAGAACAGGCACATTACACGATTATAAATAGTTTTCACATATTCAGTAGATTGCTTAATCATTTCTAATAACAGGGATTATTAACAATGAAAGATATACTTACATTATTATTATATATTAAGGAATTTATTTTGTGTAAAGTTATTCGTGAACAACATAATGAAAAAAAAATTAATAAATTATACCTACTTAAACTTTCAAATTTCATCTGAGACTTTCAGAATGTTTTATCAACTACCAGAATTCGAGTATGGTAATGGTTCAGAACAGTTCAACAATTTCTAATTTCAGGATGGAAGCTTGAGTTACTGTAATTAATATAAAAAACCAATTAGGATGATTTGGCAGGTTTTATAATATAAAATTTGCACCTTCTTTATAATAGATGTTATCTTATGATTTTATAATTTTGGGATTATGACTAAAGGAATATAATTATCTGTACCAGGTACCAATGGAGCTACCACCATAGTCTCGTTTTTCGAGTTTTAGGTCTCTGAGTTGAGGGTCTTTCACTCTGATTACAAGATAAAAACCTTCTCTTGCAGAACCGGGTGGTGTCCATTCAAAACTCAGTTCCCAGCAGTGAAGGTCTCGATAAAAAGAAAAATCGTGATAGGTAATTTTTCTTTTCAGAATGTCAAAACTGCCCCCATATCTCATTTTCCAGTTTTTTGTTAAATCGATATTGAGGTTCAATCTTGAAGTAAACATTTTTTTTGTATTGGTGGGGTCATTCTTATTTATTACAAGAGAGAAATCCATTGATAAATTCCACGGTATTGATACATCAGCAAGGTTATATTCTGGTTCGAATCTTTTTTCTTTATCTTCTTTAACAGCAGAAGAGAACTGGTCTTCCCGGGAAGTTTCTTTTTCGATTTTTTTTCTACCTGAGCTTCCTTTTATCTGGAATCTGGTATTGGCTCTGAGGTATGTCAATCTTATAAATCTTTTTTTCCAGAATGGTTTATTATCCGAAAAAAGATATTCAGGAATCTTTCTTTTCTTATTGTAATCGAACTTGTAAAAGGTATAATTTGCCAGGATGTCAAGGTTACCAAAACTTAACAGCCTGAAACTTGTGTTCAGGTCTCTCAACCTGAAGCTATTTTTAGGAACTGCAAAGTTATATCCGGTTGATAACCTGAAGTTGAAAAGGTCGATTTTTTTTTCATTATTTTCTTTGTCTATAAGTTTTGCCTGAAAAAGATTATCCAGAGAAAAATTGATTGATTTGCTTTTACCTTTCCAGGTTCTACCGAATGCGGAGTTTTCGAACCTGTCATAGAGCACTTTGTTTCCTGCCGTGTCTATATAACTTGAATAATATCCGAATCTTTCTTCGGAAAAATCAGGCCTGTAGTTAAAACTCATTGAAGGAGTTGCTACATGTCTTAAAAACTTAAGGTTTCCAATGTTCGGGCTGGCAATTCCATAAATTTTCGTATTTGCAGAAGCACCAAAACTGAAAAGCCTTCTCGTTGCAAATTTGTTTACCTTTTCTGTTTTTATTTCACCTGTTTCAAGCTGATATTTTTTTACAGTATTGAGGTACCATTCTTCCCTGTAAGAAAAGTTCGGGTTAATGGTTAACCAGCCGAAAAACTTCTGGGGAGAAGAAAAATTTAGCCTGTGTTGTAATCCATTTCTAACTTTTTTAATAAATGGGTTTTCTTTATTGTTTCTTGTTTTTGAATAAGTATTTTTAAAATCTGCTCCATAAGAGAAATTAATAGAAGAGTACCAGGGTTCATTTTTTCCTATTAATCTTGACCTTTTATTTACAGGTTTTCTTTTTCTAAAAAGATATGTAGGTGAACTTCTTATGAAACTAATGCTGGGTAGTGTAGATGTAATGTTTCCAAGTTCGAGGTCCTGTTCTCTACTGATGTTGATGGACAGACTATTTTTTGTTCCTTCCCATCTTTTATCGATGCGGGCACTTGAATATAATCTTCTTTTACTTCTTATATCTCTGTTCAAGCTGAAATTTTTATTAAAGTTTGCGTCACTCTGGAAATCACCTGAAACGTAAACTTTCAGTGTTGGGTCAACCTGTTGATTATGTGTAATATGGAAATCCCATCTTCTGGTATGCTGGTCTCCAAAGCTTTTTCTTGTAAAAGAACCCGATATATTGCCCCCCATTATGTAACGTTTTGCATACCTTGTATTGAGCCTGAACAGAAACCCACTTTTGTCGTAGAAATCAACAAGGAATTTTGCATCCCAGTAATCACTTGGTGCATAATAATACCCCATTCCTTTTAAATATCTTCCTTCCAGGGCGCTTTCGCCGTAACTGGGCATTATGAAACCTGATGTTCTTCCCCCTCTCATCGGGAATACCCCCATCGGTAATGCAAGAACCGGTATATCTGCAATGTATAAAATGATTGGTTTTGCTACAATTTTATCTCTTATTTTAAGCTTCATTTTAGAGCTTTTGAAGTAAAAATGGGGGTGGTCTTCCTTATTACAGGTAGTAAAATATCCATCTCTAATCTGGATATACTTATCATTCAGCCTGACGATTTCATCACCTGCATAATACCCGGTTTGAAATTTTGTTTTTCCTTTTTCTACTCTTCCTTTTCTTGTGTTAAGGTTATATACCATTCTGAACCCATATAGTGGTTCCTGCCCCTTCTGGGTGAAGATAGGTGTTCCAATGTATTTATTAGAATCAGGGTTTGAATGTTTTATAGAAGTATCCGGTATTCCTACTGCAATCAGGATGTTTTCATCATTTTTCAGGGTAATTTTCATTGCTTCAAGGGTCATATCTTTATAAACGACTTTTGCCAGTTTTTGAGGTGTGCCCCAGAGGTAGGTTTCATTTTTATCAATTGAGTACTCAAGGAAATCATAATAATAGAAAACAGTTGTATCGGATTCCGTTTTCTCTTGAGGTTTTTTTGCCAGTTCCTGAGAAAATCCCTTTACGGATACAGGTATTATAAAAATAAGCAAATATAATATTTTTCTCATTAGCTTATTATTTTCACGAAAAGTGAATATTAAAGTTCCTTGAAAAAACTGTAGAGAAATTTTTAAAGTTTAACACTGATATTATAACAGTGTACCTTATCGTTTTTTACTGTATCTATATTATACAGGAAATATTTTTTTTCAATGTTCTTAATAATATGTCAATTTCATCAATTGTGTTATAAAAGTGTAAGGAAACCCTTACTCCTTTACCTCTGAAAGAAGTGATGATATTATTTTCTTCCAGCATTTTAACTGTTTTTTCCGGGCTTTTAGCTTCGAAAACAACAAGAGGTCCTCTTCTTTTCGGATTTTCAGGAGTATATACTTTCAGGTTTAAATTTTGTAGTCCTTCTATTAAATAACTGCTTAGAGCCTTTATTCTGTTGCTTATGTTTTCAATACCTATTTCTTGAATAATTTTTATACCTTCGAATGTAGTATACACAGAGGAAAAAGATGGAGTTCCTGATTCAAATCTTTTTGCTGAGGGAGCATATTCGAAATTTTCTGTATCGAAAGCAAAAGGTTTTTTTTGTGCAAACCAGCCGGTGTAAATGGGTTTCAATTTTTCAATTAACTCCTTTTTTACGTATAAGAATGCGATTCCTGATGAACCGAGAAGATATTTCAGGGAGCCTGAAACGAAGAAATCTACGTCAAGTTTTTTTACGTTTATATCTTCTGTGCCAAGAATCTGATATCCATCGATGAATGTAAGGGCACCATTTTTATGAGCGTATTCGGTTATTTCCTCAATTTCAAGTTTGTAGCCATTTTTATAACATAGGTAAGTCAATGGAATGATTAGTGTATTATTGGATATTTTATTATAGAACTGTTCAGGCTCGATTTTGTATTCTTTTGAGTAAATTCTTTTTATAATGGCGCCTCTGTTTTTCTGGGCAAGCCATATATATATAACAGTTGGAAATTCCAGGTCTGAAAGAATTATTTCATTCCTTGATTTGTAATTAAAAGAGCTTGCAACTGCATTTATTGCCGATGATGCAGAAAAAGATATAGCTATTTCTTCTTTTTCAGAGTATATAAATCGGGCAAATAGTGCTCTTAAATCTTCTATTTTATTTAACCAGATATCCCAGGGAGAACCTTTTCTATTCCATAATTCGATATATTCCTGAATAGCTGATTTAACACGAATGTTTAAGAGTCCACAAGAACAACTATTAAAGTATATTTTTTCTTTTAATAATGGAAAATCTTTCCTTATTTCTTCGATTGTTTCTTCAAGGGTAATTTTTTTATTTTCTGGTTTGTCTTCCATCATCATACCTCTATTCAGATTTTACTTAAAATTAGATAACAATGCTGAAAAATACAAGAAAAAATAATATACCCCTGGAACGGTTATAATAATAATGCTAAAGTAAAGTAAAAATTCTGTCGATAAAAAATTGACATCAGGTATTGTCCAATTGTAGAGGTATATTTGAAAAAGCATTATATAATTTTTGTTCTGGCATTTGTTTTTACCTTTACTATATTTGAAGGGTCATCTTTTGCTCAAAAAGACCAATGGACTCAAAAAGATACACTTGTTTATCCTTTTTATTCAATAGAAAAAAGCAGGTTTGATTCACTTGTTGTTTATATCGGCAGCAGCAACTCAAGGTTATACAAATCAACGGATGGTGGTAATAGTTTTAATCAGATCCTGTTAAATGAACTTAAAGGCACTTTAAATATTCTTCAGTTAGAATTCCACCCTTCAGATTCTTTAACACTTTTTGCATTAACAGATAGTTCAGGACTGTTTAAGAGTAATTCTTCGAATGTTGATTTACTTGAAAGAATACCGGTAGATTCTGGCCTGACAGATTCTATATTGAATGTATTTAAATTTAATCCGTTTCATCCGGACACAATATATGTAGGTACCGAACACGATGGTTTTTTCAGGTCCATTAACAAAGGTGAAAACTGGGAAAGTGAAAACAGTGGTTTTGAACTGGGAGATACATCCATAACAGCCCTTGCGGTCAGTCAATTCGATGGTAAGATAATATACGCAGGACTGAAGAATGGGAAAATCTACCAGAGTAAGAATTCCGGAAATAGCTGGACTTATAAAGGACAGCCGTCAACTTCCCAGATTACAAATATTCTTATTCAGCCGGATGATGATGATGTAATTTATGTAGGAACTTTAGATGATGGAGTGTATAAAAGCACCAATGAAGGATTAACCTGGTCGAGCTGGAATACAGGCCTTCAGGAAAACAGTATAAATGAAATTCTGTCTATGGAAATGGATATAACAGTCAGGCCTGTGATTTACCTTGCTGGAACAGAGAGAAATGGTGTTTTCTGGAGAAAAGAAACTGATACAACCTGGACAGCTATTAACACAGGGCTTACTCAGGGAATGATAAATGACCTTGAAATAGACCCATTTAACCATACCATTTATTTTGCTGTGACCCAATCGAGAGGTATATTTCAGTATTATGCGAACCAGGAACCGGTTTTAATTTTACCTTACGAGAATGTTTATCTGACGGTTGATTCTCTTTTTACAATGGCGGTTTCGGCTTGGGACCCTGACTCGGGAGAAACAAATACTCTCATTTTTGGTGCTCTGGGACTGCCGGCGAATGCAGTTTTTGATTCTTTATCCGGGCCTATTTATGATTCGTTGAGTTCAAGAATATTCTCCTGGCAACCTGACTCCAATCAAACGGGAAATGATACAATTATTTTTTATGTCAGGGATTTAAGAGGAGGCTCTGACAGGGATACTCTGTATATTAATGTCAATACATCACCAACCATTATAGTGCAGGATACATTTGTTGTTAATGAACACAGCCTTTTAACGATAAATGTTTCAGCAACAGACCCGGATGCAAATGATACATTGTATTTTACAGCTTCAAATCTGCCTTATGGTGCTCTTTTCACTGATTCATCAGGAACAGGTATTTTTAGATGGGTACCTAATTATAACCAGAGTGGAATACATTATGTTACCTTCAATGTCAGGGACTCAAAAAATGCGACGGATTCAAAAAAGGTAAAAATCACTGTGGTTGATGTTAATAGAGCACCTTACTTTATTGATTTAACAGAAAGCTGGACGATTAATGAAGGAAATGCACTGAAATTTGAAGTGAATGCTACGGACCCTGATGGAGATAATGTTACCTATGGGGTGGATAGTTTACCTTCAGGAGCTAAATTTGACTCTGTTGATACAAAAATATTCAGCTGGATTCCAACGTTTAACGATAGCGGGAATTTCGGTGCAATATTCAGGGTTGAAGATACCAGAGGTGCTATTACCAGAGATACCATATCAATACGAGTTCTGGATGTAAATCGAAACCCTGTTCTGTCTCTGGCGGATACAGATTATATTGTAAATGTAGGTGATTCTCTTACTTTTACGGTTCAGGGTTATGACCTGGATGGAGACGGCATTACTTTCAATGCTTCGGGGCTACCTCCGTATTCAAGTTTTAATCCATCTACGGGAGTTTTTTTATGGGTTCCAATTTCTTCACAGGCAGGCAGTTATCAGGTAAGATTTAATGCTGAAGATGGAAGAGGAGGTGCAGATTTTCAGAATGTTTCCATTCTTGTGAATAGAGTTCCTGTCTTTCAATTTGTGGACAATCAAACTGTGAAAGAGGGGGACAATTTAAATATCACTGTAAGAGCAATTGATGATGATAATGACACCTTATCGTATTCAGTGAAAAATGTTCCTGCGAATGCGGTTGTTGATACAACAGATAGCATAACTTTTCAGTGGACTCCTCAGGAAGGACAGGCAGGATATTATGTTATATTATGTGAGGTATCTGATGGAAAAGGTGGTTCAGATAGAATGAGTATTCAGATTCAGGTGCTACCTTCTGATGGAAACCTTGCTCCACAAATTGTTTCTATTGGTGATAAAACGGTTAGAGAAAGGGAAACCTTAATTTTTCAGGTTGTCGCTATTGATGATGGTTCTCTCGATTCTCTTGTATATGGAACAGTAGGCCCCTTACCTCAGGGAGCGCAATTCGATTCGCTGGAGACTCATGTGTTTCAGTGGACACCTACTTATGAAGATAGTGGGAAGTATACTTTAATATTTAAGGTTACAGATCCTTTAGGTAAATATGATGAAGAGACGGTAGTTATTACGGTTCTGGATTCAAACAGAGCTCCGGCTGTAGTAATTCCAGAAGATACAACTGTAAGAGAAGGGGATACACTGGTAATTTCTTTGAATGCTTTTGATCCTGATTCGGATTCTTTTTCATTGACGGGATTGAACCTTCCAGAAGGAAGTAGAATCGACACTACAGATGGATATTCGTTTTACTGGGAAATAGATTATCAAAAAGAAGGGGACTATCAGGTTATTTTTGAACTGGAGGACGCAAGAGAGAAAAAAGGATATGATACATTAACAATCATTGTGGAAAATACTAATAGAAGACCAAATCCTGTTCAGATAATTTATCCTAAAAATGGAGAAGAAATTACGCCGACTGATTTTCTTATCTGGGAAAAGGGAACAGACCCGGATGCTGATGATACCCTGACATACGAAATACAATTTGATGATAATGTTGATTTTTCATCTGTTGAATTGACATCCGGAAATATTAACCCTGCCAGATTAACCAAACAGGGTGATTCTGCTCCTAAACGTCTTATGAAGGGTTCAGAGTCATCAGTTGAATCGGTATCATTGTTATTTGAAGATATACCCGGTTCTGACAGTCTTATGGATAATGTTAAGTATTACTGGCGGGTCAAAGTTATAGATAATAGGGGTGATTCATCAGATTACAGTACAGGAGAAAATTGTTTTATTCTTAACAGGGTTAATAATGCACCTTATCCACCGGTTTCGGGATTTTCACCAGCTGATGGTAATATATCTGTAAATCTTGCTCCTATTATAAGCTGGTATCCAGCGGATGACCCGGATTCAAGTGATAATTACTCAACTCTGAGATATATTCTTGAGCTTGATGATAATCAGTTCAGTTATGGATATACATATAGATATATTTCAGAAAGAGGAGTAAGCTCTATTCAGGTACAGGATACCCTGATTGATGACCATAAATGGTATTATAGAGTTAAAACAGTAGATGATAAAGGGGATTCTTCTGACTGGTCGGAGACTCAATATTTTTATACGAATAGTGTAAATAATCCACCATCTGTTTTCAGGCTTTTAATACCTGCAGACAATACACCTTTTTATCTGTTCGGTGATTCAATAGTATTTAAGTGGGAACCTTCAAAGGACAGAGACCCGCTGGACAGGGTCACATATACATTGGAGGTTAGCGCTGATTCATCTTTTAAGAGCAAATTTGTTTTTATCAGACAGGAAGAAATCGACAATTTGAGGATTTCAATACCAAAATCTATATTTAATGAAGACCTCATTTATTACTGGCGGGTTCAGGCTGTAGACAGAGGAAAATTGTCTACACCAAGTTTAGAAAAAAGAAAATTTGGAAATGTTGTAACATCGATTTCAGATGGAAAAATACCTGTGGAGTTCAGACTGAAACAGAACTATCCCAATCCTTTTAACTCTGAAACAGTAATTGAATATTCTCTTCCAAGACCTTCTAAAATAAGGCTTGAAATATATAATTTGATGGGGCAGAGGATTATAACCCTTGTATCGGGATATCAGAACACAGGAAATTACAGGGTGAGATGGAACGGAACTGATTCTAATGGTAATGCCGTAGCTTCTGGAATTTATATTTATACTTTTACGGCAAAAGGTTTCAATAAATCAAGAAAATTGATTCTAATCCGGTAAGTCATACCTTAAAAAATAAGTCATCGTATTTGATATTTACCCTTTTTCTTGTTATATTATTAAAAATCAAATTCTTATAAGATCTATCTTGAACAGTATTAAAGGTAAGAATTTGATAATTTATTAGAGATAAGAAAAGGATAAATAATGTTATAAAAATTTATATGGTATTGTCATTGCGAGGGCATACGCCCCGTTTAAATACCATTAAGGGGAATCCCGATAGTTCGGGATGACGAAGCAATCTCTATCAGATTAATATATTACCAAGCGCTATACTGGCTTGCAATGACAGATTAGGTATGATTGATTCAATTGTGCATTTATAGCAATAGTATAGGATGATTGATAAATAAAATTTCACAAAGTGATTGAACCATAAATGATTAATATCATCAAAATTGAACCTGTTAAAAGGGTGTCCATTTTTCAGGAAAAGGGAGAAAAATTTACTCTATTTTTGAAAAAAGGGGAAATTGTAAATGGAAAAATCCTTCAAAAGCTGGATGATATGAATTATTTAATAAGAATGAAGGGACATAATATTGTAGCAGAATCTGAATATCCTCTTGTTAAGGGTGAAGAAAAAACATTTAAGGTTATAAAAACTTATCCAAAAATAGAACTTAAATTGATGGAAAGTAGACCTGTTAACCTGGAAGGAGAAGAAAATAAAATTCAAATCCTGAAGTCCCTTAACTTACCTGTGAATAAGAGTAATATTGCTATCTTAAACTTAATTGAATCTCTCAATTTACACTTTAATCC
>QNDJ01000029.1 GCA_003644825.1 Candidatus Zhuqueibacterota bacterium
ATCTATAATCAACAATAATGATTTTTCCACAATTTCTGGTAACCCTGATTATCTCCTTCAAAACCTTTTTTCTGATAGATGATGGCATTTCATGCAATCCGAATGAAATAATTGTTCCATCAAAACAACCATCTCTAAAAGGAATATTTACTGCATCTCCAAGGCAAAATACAATATTATTATATTTATTTTTTCTCATCGCCTTTTTTAACATCTCTTCTGTCAAATCCAGACCAACAACATTATATCCTTTTTTCCCAAATGCAATAGCTTGAGAACCTGTTCCTGTACATACATCAAGTATTCTTGAACCATTCTTTAAATTTGAAAGCTCAACAGCCTTATGCCTTACACCGGATATAAATATATCCACCAGATCATAAAATGACGAATATTTCTTGAAAAGTCTTTTTATATAGAGATAATATCCATCTTCCATCACTAAATTTAAAAGTAGATAAATTAATTAAAAAAGGCAAGCAGAAATTATATGATAAAAAGTCCGACTAAATTTATTTATTTTCTTTTTGAATTTAACCTCAATAAATATTAATTTGTAAAAAAACATTAATGATTATAAAACCTTCTATATAAGAGTAAAAGGAGAAAATAAATGAAAGAAAAATTATCCATATTCTTGGTCATTTCAGTCTTTTTCATTTTTTTCTCTTTCAATAAATCAAATACAACCCTTGTGGACTCCCGTATTACAATTACCGAAAACCAGAAAAGTTTTGATGTTATCTATTACTGCCTGAACCTTGAAGTTTTTCCTGCATCCGAATCCATCTCAGGATATGTAGAAATAAAAGCAAAAAGTCTTGTCAATGAGCTTTCCTATATAGAAATAGATTTATCAAATGTTTACATTATAGATTATATTTCATCAAACAATAAAAGTCTTAATTATACTCATTCAAATAATTTAATAAAAATTACATTAAGTAAAATATACTCCAAAAATGAAGAAGTTAATATAAAAATTGGATATCATGGAAGCCCGCCTCAGGCTCGTAAAGACCCCTCAGGAGTTTTCTATTTTACTACCTATGATGGAACTAATCCGATAATATGTACAACCTGTGAACTTGAAGGAGCTCGCAACTGGTGGCCCTGTAAAGATTACCCCGGTGATAAACCCGATTCGATGGACATAAATATAACAGTCCCTGAAAATCTTACTGTAGCTACAAATGGTAGACTGGTTGAAGTTTCATCAAAGGAAAATAAGAAAACATTCAGGTGGCATGTAAGTTATCCTGTTACAACATATAATGTTGCTTTGAATATTTCCAATTATGCTGTTTTTTCTGATTATCTATTGCTCAACAATCAGGATACTCTAAAAATGGATTTTTATGTATATCCTTCAAATATCAATATTGCAAAAACCCATTTTCAACAGGTAAAAGATATTATTTCGTTTTATTCTAAGGTGTTCTGTCCCTACCCTTTTTCAGGTGATAAACTTGGGATGGCAGAAGTTTGCTACTGGGGAATGGAGCATCAAACAATTATAGCTTATGGAAATAACTATAAAAATAATACATATTCTGTAGATATTGATTACATAATTCTTCATGAATTCGCTCACGAATGGTTTGGTAATATGATTTCCCTGAAAGATTGGGGACATTTCTGGCTAAATGAAGGTTTTGCTACCTATGCTGAACCTTTATATATAGAAGAAAAATATGGAAAAGAAAAATATCATAATTATATGAAATATCTTAAAAATAGAATAAATAAATCGTTAGAGAACTCAAAACCTATATTCTGTTCGGACTCAACAAATGCAAGGGCATCATACAATATCAACATATATTTTAAAGGAGCCTGGATTCTTCACTCCTTAAGACACATCCAGGGAGATAGTACTTTCTTTTCCATTTTGAAAGAATATTGTTCAGACCCCCGATTTAAATACAAAAATGCAAATACCCGGGATTTTATTGATGTGTGTGAAAAAGTATCAGGAAAAGAATTAAACTGGTTTTTCAACCAATGGATTTTTGGAACTGGTCGGCCTCAATATGAATACTCCTGGAATGCAATGAAAAACAATTCAGGTTATTCCATCAATTTAGAAATTAAACAAAAAGGAAATATATTTAAAATGCCCATTGATTTAACCTTTAAATCTGCTGAAAAAGAAACAACACTAACAATCTGGGACAGTTTGCAAACTCAGAACTTTGAAATTAAATTAGATTTCAAACCAACAGAAGTTTTGTTTGACAGAGAAAATTGGTTCCTAAGAGATGTGAAAAAAATACCTGCAAAAATTCATAATAAACGAGAATCAAAAAAATCAATATTATTTAAAAATTACCCGAATCCATTCAATCTTAAAACAACAATTAAATATAATATTCCTTATCCTCAATCGGTAAATCTCTGTATTTATGATATAAAAGGCAAATTGATAAAAACTCTTGTTAAAAATAAAAAAATGTACCCTGGTATTTACACCACTTTATGGAGTGGCAAAAATGAAAATAATATCGAAGTATCAAGTGGTGTATATATACTTGTGATGAAATCAGAAAAATTTAAAATCGGAAGGAAATTAGTTTTATTAAAGTAAAAAACCTAACTGATACAGGTGCAGTTATCTTTCCAATCATAATTTTTCTCCACCTCTGTAATATGGTTTTCCACTGGCTTTAGGTGGAATAGCTTTTCCAATAAATCCAGCAAGAATAAGAATTGTTAATATATATGGTATCATCTGAATAAATTCCACAGGAATACCAAACTTTCCCTGAAGCCTGATCTGAAGAGCGTCAGCAAAACCAAATAATAAACACGCAAGAAATACTGGAACAGGTTTCCATTTTCCAAGAATAAGAGCAGCAAGTGCTATATAACCCCGACCAGCAGACATATTTTTTATAAACTGTGTCCCGTGAGAAATTGAGAGATATGCACCACCTGCACCTCCAAGTATCCCGCTCAGAAGTACCCCATAAAATCTATATTTAACTACACTTATTCCTGCCACTTCAAGGGCTGATGGATTTTCCCCTGAAGCAATTATCCTTAAACCAAATCTTGTCTCCCGGAATATTACAAAGGTAATCACAACAACAATAAAAGAAAAATACACCAGTATTGAATGCCCGGAAAATATTTCACCTGCAATCGGTATTCTCTCAATCCAGCTAATGTTTACAGGCTTAAACCATTTTACAACAGGCGGTGTGGAGCTTGGTGTTCCAAACATAGTTGAAGATAACAAACCAGGAAGGCCAAGGGCAAGAATGTTAATTCCTATTCCGCTAATTATCTGATCTGCACGGAAAATTATTGTTATAATAGCATGAATCAGAGATGCCATAAAACCGCACAACATTGCACAAATGAAACCAGCCCAGGGACTCCCGGTATAATAAGCAGCTACTGCTCCTCCAAAAGCGCCAAAAAGTAAAATCCCCTCAAGAGCTATATTAAATATACCACTCCTTTCAGAATATAATCCACCTATCGCTGCGAAAGTTAAAGGAGTGGATAATCTTATACCTGCTCCTATTAAGCTGAAATCCAGAAATTACCTCCATTAATTTACAAAGCTGTATACTTTTTCCTTTTTGCAATCACGCTCATTAATTCCCGACTAATAACAAATAAAATAATGATTCCCTGAATAACAAAAATGACATCTCTGGAAATTCTGTCAGAATGTATATCTACAAGAAGACCGCCCCTGGAAATCGCACCGAAAAAAATGGCACTTGCTATCACTCCAAGGGGATGATTCTTACCAAGCAAAGCAACAGCAATACCAAAGTATCCATACCCGGGTGAAAAATTGTTCAGAAATCTGTATCTATAACCAAGAACTTCATTTATACTTACCATTCCAGCAAAAGCACCACTGATAAACATAGTCAACAAATTTATCTTTATTAAACTTATTCCTGATAATCTTGAAGCATCAGGATTAAAACCAACTGAACGTATTTCATAGCCGAGCTTTGTATATTTTAATAAAACATAAGCAAAAATTGCAGAAAATATAGCTATAAAAAACGAAATATTTAATGGAACTGTTTCTGGAAAAGCAGGGAAAATCGTATGAATTTCGGGAATCCTCGCAGACTCCGAAATTAAAGGGGTTTGTGGAATCTGGTCACCGGGATTCTTAAAAGGACCCGAAGATAGATAGCCAACAAGACTTATTGCAATAAAATTCAACATAATAGTGTTTATAACCTCATGGGAACCAAATTTCGCCTTTAAAAACCCTGCAATTGAACCCCATAAACCTCCACCAATGATAGATACAAGTATTGTTAAAGGAATTAATACAACCGGAGGGAAATTCACAAGTGTAAAACCAACAAAAGCTGCTGCCATCGAACCAATATACAATTGCCCTTCTGCTCCGATATTAAAAAGACCACCCTTTAATGCAAAAGCTACTGATAGACCTGTAAATATAAGGGGAGTTGAAAAAAAAAGGGTATATAATATCCCTTCTGTTGAACCAAATATACCCTCTATAAAAATAGAAAATACTTCCGAAGGATGCTCACCAGAAAAAAGTATAATTAAACCCGAAATAAAAAAAGCTCCACAAATAGAAATTAACAGAAACAATATCTCTTTTAAATACTTTTTCACCTGTAGTTCATCCTGCTTTCCTTTTTTCACCGCCTAACATCATAAACCCTATTTCTCTTTCATCGGTTTCTCTGGTATTAAAAACACCTGTAATTCTTCCTCTATACAACACAGCTATTCTTGAGGTAATAGAGAAAGCCTCATCTATATCAGAAGTTATTAACAAAATACCAGCACCTTTTTCTTTTAATTTCAGCAACCTGTTACGGATAAAAAATGTTGATTTGATATCAACACCTCTGGTAGGGTTACAGGCAATTAGAAATTCCGGATTTTTACTTAATTCCCTGGCCAAAATTACCTTTTGCTGGTTGCCACCTGATAGATATTTCACCCTGATATATGGATTATAAGGTTCTATATTAAATTCATCAATTAACTTTTCTGCTTCCTTAACAATGATTTTCTTCTGCAACAATCCAAACTTACTGAACTTTTTTTCATCTATTCTCCCGAGTATACAATTTTCATAAACAGTAAAATCTTCTACTAAACCATCTTCAATTTTTCGAGAAGGGATAATACTTATTTTACTTTCTTTCAACCATTCGGGGGATATGTTTCTTTTACATTGTCCTTTGAAGAATATTTTGCCACCATCAGGTTTTATAAATCCCGATAAAATGCCTTCAAGTTCTTTCTGGCCGTTACCCTCAATTCCTACCACTCCAAGTATTTCTCCTTCTTTAACCTCGAGTGATATATTTAAATACACTTCTCTATTTTTTTTCAGTTTTACATTTTCTAATTTAAACACAGGTTCTTTCCCACTGAACAAGTAAAAAGAATCTTCTAATTTCAATTCCTCACCTGTCATTAATTCAGTCAATTTTTCCACATTCGCTTCATTTTTATTTATAGTTGTGTATATTTTTCCCTGCCTCATAATTGATATTCTATCTGAAATTTCAATAACTTCCGGTAGTTTGTGAGAAATAAACAGAATTGACTTTTTAGAATCTTTTAACTTTTTCAATATGTTAAAAAGAGCATCCACTTCAGAAACAGTTAGTGAAGCTGTTGGTTCATCCAGAATAATAATTTTTGCATCCTGCATAAGAATTTTAATCAATTCGATCCTTTGTTGTTCTCCCAGTGTAAGTTTATTCACCATATCATCAGGGTTAAAATTTAAACCGTATTTTTTAATTAACCTGATAACTTCATCTTTCACATCTTCTCTTTTTATAAATCCGAATTTTACCGGTTCTCTTCCAAGAATAATATTATCAAGTGCTGAAAGGGTATCAACAAGCACAAAATCCTGATGAACCATCCCTATCTTTTCATTAATAGCATCCTGAGTTGAATTAAATCTTTTTTCCTCACCATTTATTTTTATTTTTCCAGAATCAGGTTTTAGCAAACCAAAGAGTATTTTCATTAATGTAGATTTACCTGCCCCATTACCACCTACAATTCCGTGTATTTCACCTTCACATAGGTCAAGATTTACATTATCATTTGCCCTGACATCGCCAAAACTCTTACTTATGTTCAGCATTTCTACTAATTTTTTCATAATAATCAGGAACTTTTAATTTTCCTTTTATAATATCCTGCTTTGCTTTTTCGACCTTCAAAATAAGAGATTCTGGAATTAAATTTCTATTATAATCATCAATAGCATAGTCCAGTCCTTTGTTTTTCAGGTCAAACTTGTGAATACCGGGTTTAAAATTTCCCTGCACAACATCTTTTATAATCTGGTAAACAGCAACATCCACTTTCTTTAACATACTCGTAAGAACATACCCTGGCTTCAAATAATTCTGATTAGAATCGTTACCTATGACAAACTTTTTTACTTCTTCAGCAGCATCAAAAACACCCAGCCCGGTAGCACCAGCAGCGGCATAAACTACATCTGCTCCTCTGGAATATTGTGCTAAAGCTATTTCTTTTCCTTTAGTTGGGTCATTCCAGGCATCAAGGGTTACTCCTGCATAACCCTCATAAACCTCAACTTTCGGGTTAATATACAGGGCTCCCGCTTTATATCCTTCATAGAATCTGTGAATTAATGGTATATCCATACCGCCAACAAATCCTATTTTCCCAGTTTTTGAAACACCTGCTGCAATCATTCCAACAAGAAAAGCCCCCTGGTGTTCCTCAAACAGAATAGATGCTACATTATCGCCCTTTACTTCCACATCAACAATAGCAAATTTTAATTCGGGATATTCTTTAGAAACTTCTTCAATATAAGGTTTATTCCCAAAACCAACCCCGATAATAAGGTCAAAACCCTGCTCCGCAAGAATCCTGATAGAAGGCTCGATAGCTGAAGGTTCACCTGGTTCCACATCCTTCAACACTATATTAAAATCTTCTTTTGCTCTCGAGGCTCCAACCCAGGATGCGGTATTAAAAGACTTATCATCCTTTCCAGCCGCATCAAAAACAAGACCAACCTTGATTTTCCCTTTGTTCTTATCTTCTTCCTTTTTCCTGCAGGATTGAAGTAAGAACAATAATCCAAAAAATATTACAAAAAAAATCCGGGAAATATACAAAATCCCGGAAAAACTAAAACTCATTTTTTTCATTTTAATTTCTTTTTGGTTTTTTAATTTTGTTCAAATATACAAAAATCGCTTGCTCACACATCCTAAAATGGTAAATCATCTTCTCCTTTAGCAATATCCTGTTTATCTTCAGGGGGAGGTGGTGGCATTTCTTCCTCAGATTCTGGTTTTCTACCCAGCATCTGAATACTATTTGCAAATATTTCGGTTGTATATCGTCTTATCCCATTTTTATCGTCCCAGGTTCTCGTTCTTATTTTTCCTTCAACATAAACCTGCATTCCTTTTTTTAACCATTCATTGCTGAATTCAGCCAGTTTTCTCCACGCAACAATTCTATGCCATTCAGTTTTTTCCTGCAGGTTTCCATCCTTATCTCTCCATGCTTCACTTGTGGCAAGGTTAAAGTTTACTACCGCATCTCCCGTAGGAGTATACTTAATATCCGGGTCTGTTCCAATGTATCCTATTAATATTGCTTTATTAATTCCTCTTGAAGCCATTAAATCCTCCTAAAATTTAATTTTAAAATTACACTGGTTTGAATAATATAAATTTTTATAAAAAATGTCAAGCAATTTTTCTAAACCCAGAAAGCATCCTTTATATGATTAATTTTAACAAATCCATCCTTTTCAAGTTTAATTGCTAATACATCAAAACGGCAGTCAATATTATACAGATTCATTTCCTGTAAATATATATTAGCCATTTTTCCTATTTGTTTTTGCTTTTTTTGAGTGACCCTGAACTCCGGTTCACCAAACCCACCTTTTTTATTTGTTTTAACTTCTATAAAAACCAGTGTGCCCTGGAATTCAGCCACAATGTCGATTTCTCCATCACTTCGCCTGAAATTTCTCTCTATAATTTTGTATCCTCTTTTTCTCAGGTAATTACAGGCTATATCTTCTCCATATCTCCCTATACCCTTTCTTTCATCACCAATTAGAAACTTCTGACAGAAAGTAACCCTGTGAACCGGAGATATACCGATATCTTTTATCTTTTCTATATGATATCTTGTTCCATATCCTTTATTTTTGTCGAACCGATATTCCGGATATTTTTTATGATACTCTTTCATTATTCTATCCCTTGTTACCTTTGCAATAATGGAAGCCGAAGCAATGGATATTGAATGAGAATCTCCATCTATTATTGCATAAGGTCTGGGCTTAACATCAGGTTTGTATTTTCCATCAACAATGATTTTATCAGGTTTTTCAGAAAGATTTTCAATAGCAATTTTCATCGCTTTTAATGAAGCTTTTAAAATGTTCAGTCGATCAATTTCTTTCTCATCGATTATTCCAATTCCATAACATACGCAATTCTTTATAAGATAATTATAAAGCTCTTCTCTTTTAGATTCGGAAAGTTTTTTTGAATCGTCGATTCTTGAATCGTAAAAATCCCTTGGAAGTATAATAGCAGAAGCAACAACAGGACCTGCAAGAGGACCTCTACCCGCTTCATCAACTCCTGCCAGGTTATATGTTCCTTTCTGCCAGATTTTTTTATCAATTATTGCTTCCATTTATTCTCCTGATGAAAACAATCAGGGAATACGAACCCTTTCTATCTTATCTCCATCACTCTTAAAAACAATTGTTCCATCAACATCCGTTCTTAATATTTTTGAATTAATCAAAGCATATCGATTAAGAACATCCGTTGAAGGATGATTAAAGGGATTAAAAGCTCCAACACTTATCACCGCATACTCTGGATTAACAATCCTAATGAAATCCATAGTTGAAGATGTGCTGCTTCCATGGTGAGGGACTTTTAATACATCACTTCTCAGGATTTCGCTCCATATCTTTAGCAAACTTTCCCCTTTTTTCCCTATATCACCGGTAAACAATATTTTATTTTTCCCATATACAAGAAGAATAACAAGAGAATTATCATCTTCGTTCAATTTTCCATTCATAAACACAGGGTTCAATATAAATAAATATTTATTTTTTCCTAAAATAATCTTTTTCCCAGCCTTTAATCTTTTTATTGGAATTGAACTGGTATTCAATACTTTATGAATATTATCAACAGGTTCAAAATAGTTTGATGCTTCTGATTCAATAAACTCATCTATTCTATACCTCTCTAAAATGGAAATACACCCACCTGTATGGTCAATATGATTATGAGAGATAATGATTTTATCCAAGTGTCTTATCCCCTTTTTCTCAAAATAGGGTATAATGGAAAAATCAGCAGCTGTATAATCTTTCATTCTTGTTCCAGTATCTATCAGAATCTTCTTTCCTGAAGGGAAGTCAAGCAAGCATGCATCACCCTGACCAACATCAAAAAACATTATCTTCAGTTTACCATCACCTAAAAAACAAAATCTATTCCAGAAAATCAAATTAAAAACCATCAAAGGTATTATAATCTTCTTATTATTTACTTTATATTTCTTCAAAAGATAAAAAACCAAAACTATGAACAGTATCCCAGTTAAAAAAAATGTATCCTTTCTGGACAAAGCCAGAACAGAAAAAGAAAATTCAGATGTAATTTGAGATATCTTTATAAGTAAGGAAAGAAGAAGCTCTGCCATTCTCTCAAGAAACTGTTCAGGAAAATATGGTATAACTCCCAGTATTATCGATACTGCAACAAGAAAAATTATAACACCAAAACCGGGTATGAATATAATATTAAGCAAAATCGATAATATTGAAACTCTTGAAAAATAATAACCGATAAAAGGCATAGTAAAAATGATAATTCCTGCAGAAACTCCGACCGAATAGGTTATATAATTCAGAATTTTACTTTTAACACCTTTTCCCGGTTTCAAATAATTATAAAGAAGGTTTCCAGAAAATATTATAGCCGCAACTGCAGAAAAAGAAAGTAAAA
>QNDJ01000030.1 GCA_003644825.1 Candidatus Zhuqueibacterota bacterium
AATAAAAAGATAAGAGCAGGAAAATTCAGGCTGAGTAAAAATCTTTCTAACTATTCAATTTTATTAATCCTCTGTAAAGGAAAACCAATTGATGAAAAGATTACTATACAGGAAGGATTGACATCACAAAAAATTTGCTCTATACTTAAGGACACCCTGGAAATTGATTCAACAAAATTCATTAGTCTTTTAACTGATAAAGAATTTATAAATGAACTTGGAATTGATGCAGACAATCTTGAAGGATACCTTTTCCCTGAAACGTACTATTTTCCCTGTGGAATTAGCGAAAAAGAAATTATAAAGAAAATGGTGGGTGAATTTCACAAAGTTTTCAATGATTCTTTAAAAAAGAGAGCCAGAGAATTAAATTTTTCTGTTCATGAAATAGTTACCCTTGCTTCAATAATTGAAGGTGAAGCGAAGATAGATGATGAAAGGAACAAAATATCGGCTGTTTTTCATAATCGTCTGAAAAGAAGGATGAGACTTCAGGCTGACCCTACAATTCAATATATTATTAAAGATGGACCGAGACGCCTTCTACTGAAGGACTTAAAAATTGAATCTCCCTATAATACTTATCTTCATAGAGGGCTTCCACCGGGACCAATTTGTAATCCCGGGAAAAAATCGATAATTGCTGCTTTATATCCTTCTTGTGAGAACTATCTTTATTTTGTTGCTAAAGGGGATGGTTCTCATATTTTTTCCCGAACAAAAAAGGAACATCTTAAAGCAAAAAGAAATCTGGACTTGCTGAGAAGACAGTTAAAATTCAAAAGAAAAAAATGAAAAAATATAAAAAATCAACGGACTTGAGCTGGCTGGATGAACTGAATCAGGCTCAAAGAAAAGCTGTAACTGCGTATCAGGGACCTTCTCTGGTTATTGCAGGTGCGGGTAGTGGTAAAACTAAAGTAATAATATATCGGATTGCATATCTTATAAAGGTTTGTAAAGTAACTTCTCAAAAAATTCTTGCTCTAACATTCACAAATAAAGCGGCAAATGAGATGAAATCAAGGCTTGAAAATTTCCTTTCTTTGAGTGTTAAAGATATTTGGATGGGTACCTTTCATTCGATATTTGCAAAAATTTTGAGAATTGAAGGAAATAAACTTGGTTTTACAAGAAATTTTACCATCTATGATGAATCTGACCAGCATAGATTTATCAAAGAAATTATCGAATATTCAGGGCTGGTAAATAAAAATTATGACCCCGAAATTATTAAAAATATTATCTCGAAGTGTAAGAACAAACTTATATCACCGGATGAATATATTGAAAGTGCTGAAACCGATTTTGAAAAAGATATTGGAAAAATTTATAGCATTTATAATAATAAGCTGTGGAAAAACAATGCTCTGGATTTTGATGACCTTATTCTTAAACCCATAGAGTTGTTCAGTAAATATAAGGATGTATTAAATAAGTATCAGAATAAATTCCATTACATTCTTGTTGATGAATATCAGGATACCAATAAAGCTCAACATAAATTACTGAAATTACTTGCAGAAAAAAACAGGAATATATGTGTTGTTGGCGATGATGACCAGGCTATATATAGCTGGCGGGGTGCAGAATTGAGCAATATTATTGACTTTGAGAAAGATTATCCTGATGTGAAAATCTTCAAACTTGAACAAAATTACAGGTCTACAAAAAATATTCTTAACTTTGCTCAGGAAATAGTATGTAAGAATAAACTTAGAAGAGAAAAAAACTTATGGACTGAGAAAGAAGAAGGATGCAAAATCAACCTGGTAAGTTTATATTCTGATAAAGATGAGTCCAGATTTATTGTTGATAAAATAAAAGAAGAAATATTTAAAAACAAAAAAAAGTTAAGAGAAATATCCGTATTTTATAGAATAAACTCCCAGTCAAGAACAATTGAAGAAAGACTGCAAAAAAACAATATTCCCTACATAATAGTTGGTGGTATTCGCTTCTACGAAAGAAAAGAGATAAAAGATATACTTGCTTATCTGAAAATTATTGCTAATCCAAGAGATGAAATAAGCCTGTTGAGAATTATTAATTATCCCCATAGAGGAATTGGTAAAGCAACTCTGGAAAAAGTAAAATCTTTTGCCCGGAAAAAAGGTATTGAGCTTTACAGGGCTCTTAAAAACTCTTCCAGGATCCAGAATTTAGACAAGAGAAAGAAAACCAATATTTTATCATTCTACAAACTTATTGAAAAATACAGAGAATTAAAGGATAAACTTTCACTTACCGAATTAACAAGATGTTTACTTGATGAAACAGGGATTATTTCCCTGTTTAAGGAGGAGGGTTCCAGAGAATCTATTGAAAGAATCGAAAATATTATGGAATTTTTATCAGCAATATCCGAGTTTTCCCGAACATCCGAGAAACCAACACTTGAAAATTACCTTCAGGAAATTTCTCTCATTACAGATATAGATATGTGGAATGATGCCGAAGAGGCTGTTTCGTTAATGACATTACACAGTGCAAAAGGGCTCGAATTTCCTGTTGTTTTTATTGTTGGTGTGGAAGATAATTTAATACCCTATATTAAAAGATTAGAAAATGAAGAAGAACTTGAAGAAGAAAGAAGGCTTTTTTATGTAGGGTGTACCAGGGCTAAAGAAAAATTATATATAACCTATGCGAAAATAAGAAATAGATTCGGAAATGAAACTGTGAGTTTACCATCAAGATTTCTTAATGATATAGATATGAACCTGGTTAACATAATAGAAATGGAAAGTTCCTCAAGGAATGATATAGAATATAGAAGAAAAAAAGAAATAACTGTTCCAAAAGCTGAAGAATCATTTGAAAAAGGACAACTTGTAAAACACCCAACTTTTGGTATAGGTGAAATTATCGAAAAGAGCGGTGAAGGTGAGGAACTACGATTGCTTGTTACATTTGAGGGGAACATTACAAAGAAATTACTTGTTAAATATGCACGGTTAGAACTTTTACATTAAACTTTCAATGGAAGAAATTTGAGGAAATCAAATTGAAGAAATACCTGATAATTTTGTCGATTTTTCTTTTCTGGGTTAATTCAGCATATTCCCAGAAGTTAAGTGAAATTAATGAATATGCTCATGCACTGAAATTGTTTGACAATAAATATTATGAAGCAGCAATTGCCCAGTTCAGGCAGTTTATTATTGACCATCCTGAGAGTCCGAAAGCTGGTGGTGCTCAGTTCAAAATAGGTGAATCTTTCTTTCTTACAGGCAATTATGAATCCGCCTTTCAAGAACTTGAAAAATTTACAATAAAGTATTATAATTCTCCAGAAATTGAAAAAGGGTGGTTATTAAAAGCTGAAGCTCTTGAAAAGCTCGGAAAACTACAAAAGGCAGCGGAGGTTTATATCCTTGGTTCTCATTTTTTATTCGAAAAAGATAACCCCGCTTCAGAATGTCTATTGAGAGGTGGTAAAATATATTATAAACTGGGAAATACCGAAAAAGCTAAAGAATGCTTTAACTCAATTATACTTAATTATCGAGCAAGTAAAAATTATCTACAGGCTAAACTGGAACTCGGAAAAATATTCTGCGAAGAGAAAAAATTTAAAGATTGCATAAAAATTACCGGTGAAGTAATAAAATTTGCTTCTGATGATAATCTTCTCTGTAATGCTCTTTTATTAAGAGGTGAAGCTTATCTTTCAATAGATAATCTTAAAAATGCAGCCAGAGACTTTCAACAGATATTAAGAACAAGAAAAATTTCACCTGATATTTCTTATAAAGCATTCCTTGGAGTTGCGAAGATTTACTTAAAAAAAGGTGAGCCTGACAATGCAATAACATATATAAATAGTTATCTCAAAGCAAGAAATGTTCCTGATTTTATAAGAGGAAAATCTTTAGTTGAACTTGGTAATATCCATTTATCTCTGGGAAATTACAAAAATTCGGAAAGAAGTTACCTCAGAGCATTTAAATATCTTAAGGAAAAAGACGTATCTATAAAAACCCATTTTAATCTTGGAATTTCATTCAAAAACAATAACAAAATAGACGAAGCATCTAATCAATTTAAGAAAATTCTAACAAAAGTTGAAAATGATTCCCTGTCAAAATTTCCCGCAAAGGTTTTGATAGAACTGTTAAAACTTTCCATTCTTAAAAAAGATTTAAGAAAAGCAAATAATTTTCTCGACAATATTTATAAATATGAAAACAGGTTAACTCCTGAAATGTGGATGGACATAGTAAAATCTTTTGAAAACGCTGGATATTATTCTAATGCCTCAAACGTGTTGGAAAAGGCTATTAAAAAGTTTTCAAGAAAGAGAATTATAGATGAACTTATCTTTTACAAAGGTAAACTATATGAAGAAGCAAAACAATATGATAAAGCTCTGGAAACATATAAAATTTTAATAAAAGATTTTCCTGGTGATACACCAGCAGAAAAGGCAAAAACAAGGTTAGATTATATAAACAGGATATATTCTTTTAAAACAGAAAATGAAAAATTTGATGAAGAAGTAAGAATCAGAAGGAAACTTATTGCGTTAATTGGTAAGCCTGATGAACTCGAAAACATAACACTCCAGCTGGGAAAATTTTATATTGATTTCAGGAGGGATTACCAAAAAGCAATAGAAGAATGTAAACAGATTTTTCCTGCTTCTAAGTCAAGGAAAATTAAGGAAGAATCTAATAGAATTCTCGCAGAATCTTATGACAATTTAGCTTCAATTTCCCTGATAAATGGTGATTCATCTCTTGCATACTCTCTTTATGATTCTGCTCTCTTTTATTATCATACTTATATTAATTCATTTCCTGTGTCAAAATTTCGAGAAAAAGCAATAATAAGGACTGCAGAAATTGGAATCATTCAGGCTAAAGCAGCTGGGAAAGGAATATCTGAAATAGAAAATGTATGGAATACTCTTTTAGAGGACCCTGGATTTAAATCGAAGGATTATGTGTTAATGAAATTAGGTAATCTTTACTTCAGGAAAGGGAATTTATCAAAAAGCTTTGAAAAATATAAAGGATTAATTAAGAAATATAAAGATAGCCAGTATGTTGATGAATGTATTTTTAAGATAGGCTTCATTAACTACAATGATGGTAGATATGATGAAGCTGAAAACTACTTTCGGAATTATATAAGAAGATATCCACAGGGATTTTACTCTCCTCAGGTAAGGTATTACCTTGCCAGAACTCTATTGAAAAAAGGAAAAGCTGAAGAATCCAAAATTATACTTGAAGAATTGATTTCTGATTTTTACTATTCTGTGTATTCAGATAGTGCTTCATTATGGGTAGGAGAATCTTATTTTAAACAGGGTGAGTTCAAAAAAGCATTGGAGAGATTTATGGAGTTTAAGCAAAAAGTTCTTCCTGATTCAAAATTAATAGGAAATGAAACTAATTATATAGCCGGTATACCCACCCGGCTTTTTCTTGAAATTGGTATATTGTATGATTCTCTTGGTGAATACAAAAATTCCATAAATGAGCTCAATACTTTTATAAACCTGGAAAAAGAGAACTCTGAAAAAGAAAAAGGTATTATAGAACTTGCTAATGTTCTTTATAAAGCTGGAGAGAAAGAAAAAGCCCTTGAATATTTTAAAAGAATCAGAACTACTTCTCTGAATGAAGAATATAGAAACGAGGCGGAAAAAAAGATTGCAAATATATATTTCGAGCTCGGAAAATTCAATACTGCTCTCAAAGCCTATGAAAACCTTATAAAAAAAAGTACATCCCTGGATGATAGGATGATATTCACTGCCCAGAAAATAGTCTGTTTATATAAGAGTGGAAACATTATCAGTGGTGATAGGGGAGTCAGGAAATTTGAAAGGGAATTTGCAAACGGTAATAAAAAGATATTCTATGAAGAATCAGCCAGGTTCAGGCTTGAAAATGGAAAGGCAAAGTTAAAAAAAAACAACCCGAGAAGAGCCCTTGTTGCTTTTCGAGAAGTTGTTACAAAATGGAAGAACTCAAAAGCCGCTGTTGAGGCAGAATATCTGAAAGGACTGGTACTCTATCAATTAAACGAATTTGATGAAGCCATAAATACACTGGAGTCTTACCCGAAGAAATTCCCAAGAAGCCCTTTTCTTGGTCAGGTCTATAACACACTCGGGAAAATCTATTCCTCTTTTAACAGACATGTGTATGCTTATATGGCTCTTAAAAAAGCGGCGGAGGATTCCCTTCTTGGTAGAAATAGATTAATACTGAAAAATTATATTACAAGTTGTTTAAATGCCGGTTATTATGATGAAAGAATGAAAGCTATCAGGAAATATTTAAAACTTTTTCCGGATGCAGATGATTTTTTTCAGAAGAAGATTGACCTTGGTATCACTTATTACCTTGCCGGAGAATATGAAGAGGGAATAAAATATTTGAGAAGTCTTCTACCTCAGGCTAACTCACGAGAAGAAGTGGAGATCCAGTTCTATATAGGAGAATGCTACTTTGATAGTAAAATGTTTGCAAAAGCCCTGGCAGAATACCTGAAAATAAGGTTTTACGAAAAGAATCTCGATGAACAATACAGAGTAACTACCCTGGAAAGAATTGCAAGATGTTATGAACAACTGAAGAAATTTGATAAAGCATTAAGGTTTTACCGGGAAATTGTCAGGTTTGAAAGCCCGAACACCGTGTTTGGCAGAGAAGCTAATAAAAGAATAAAAATAATTCAAGAATTAATTAAGAAATGATTGATCTTAACCAGTACAGAGAAAAGATTGATGAAATAATTGAAAAAGCTCTTGAGGAAGATATTGGTAAAGAAGATGTAACAACCAGAGCAATATTCAAAAGTAAAAAAATAGCCCAGGCCACTGTATTTTCAAAGGAGAACGGGATTCTTGCAGGTATACCGATTTTACAGAGTGTTTTCAGGAAAGTTGACCCTGAATTAACAATTAATCCAGAACTTCAGGATGGTGGAAAAATAAAAAAGGATTCAAAAATAGTTTCCATAACTGGAAATATTGTATCCATATTGAAAGGGGAAAGAACTGCCTTAAATTTTCTTGGAAGATTATCCGGAATAGCTACTTTAACCTATAAATTTTGCAGAAAGGTTAGAAAATATAATGTCGAAATACTGGATACAAGGAAAACAACTCCGAATATGAGAATCCTTGAGAAATACGCTGTTACCTGCGGTGGTGGTAAAAATCACAGACTGGGATTATATGATATGTTTTTAATTAAGGAAAACCATATTGTTGGGGCTGGAAATATAAAAAGAGCTTTGAGAATGTGTGAAGAGTATAATAAAAATGATAACAAAAACTTAAAAATAGAAATAGAAGTAAAAAACTTAAGGGAACTTGAAGAAGCATTACAGGAAAAAGCAGAATGGATTATGCTTGACAATATGAATCCTGAGGATATGAAAAAAGCAGTTTCAATTACAGACCATAGAGCTAAACTTGAGGCTTCTGGAAGGGTTAAGTTGAATAATATTGAGAAAATTGCGGAAACCGGAGTAGACTTTATTTCTATAGGTTGTATTACCCATTCTGCTAAATCAATTGATTTCAGTTTGTTAATTACTTCATAAGTAACTGATAGCTGGAATTACAAAAATCTGTATCTTTAGTCAATAAGCTCAAATTACCACCCGCCAATGGTAAATTACTCTTCCTCAATAGAAGAGTAAAAATGTGTAGAAAATTATTATGCAGAATAAGGATATAATAAATTTTTTGAATAAAAATCTTTTATCTGTATCAAAGCCCGGCAGATATACAGGAAATGAGCTGAACGTAATAAAGAAAAACCAAGAGGAAGTCCTGTTCAGGATTGCTTTATGTTTTCCTGATGTTTATGAGGTAGCTTTTCCATATCTTGGTTTTCAAATTTTATATCATATAATAAATAAACACCCCCGGTGGGCAGCCGAAAGGGTTTACGCTCCCTGGGTAGATATGGAAAATCTTATGAGGCAAAAAAATGTACCTCTCTTTTCTCTTGAAACAAAAACTCCTGTTAAAGAATTTGACGCATTAGGGTTCACATTACAATATGAACTGCACTATACAAATATTTTAAATATGCTTGATTTGTCCGGAATAAACCCATTAAGGACCAGGAGAAATGAAGATGACCCTTTGATAATCGCTGGTGGTCCAAATGCATTTAATCCTGAACCTATGGCTGACTTCATAGATATATTTGTAATTGGAGATGCAGAAGAGCTCATAGTTAATGTAATTAACTGCATTATAGAATCCAGAAAAAATGGAAAAAACAAAAGAGAATTACTCATTGAGTTATCAAAGCTTGATGGTATATATATTCCAGACTTCTATGAACCTGTTTACAATACAGGCGGATTTCAGACAGGAATTAAAAAGATATATAAGGATGCTCCTGAAAGAATAAAAGCCAGGATAGTACCTGATTTAAAAAACAGTTATTACCCCGATAAACCATTAATACCCCTGATTGATGTTTCCCACAACAGGTTTTCCACAGAACTTATGAGAGGATGCACCCGGGGATGTAGATTCTGTAATGCCGGTTACATTTACAGACCTGTAAGAGAGCGAAATACAGAAGATATTTATAAGCATTCTATTCATTCCATAAAAAATTCCGGTTATGATGAAATCTCTCTCGTATCTTTATCCACATCGGACTACAGCAGTATTAATACTCTGATAGGAATTTTTTCAGAAGAATTAAGGAAAAGAAACTTATCGCTCTCTTTTCCTTCACTGCGGGTTGATACATTTACCTCTGAAATTGCTAACTTTTTAAGTATTACAAAAAAGTCAGGTTTAACATTTGCCCCTGAAGCTGGAAGTTATCGATTAAGAAAATTGATAAATAAAGAAATATCAGACGATAAACTTTATCAGGCTGTTAAAATAGCTATTGAAAAGGGATGGAATCTTATAAAATTATACTTTATGATAGGACTACCTACAGAAACATATACTGACCTTGAAGATATTAAAGGAATAATTGAAAAAATTCTTTTTATTGGAAGGAGAAATAACCGATTTAGAATAAATGTTACTATTTCACCTTTTTCTCCAAAACCTTTCACACCTTTTCAATGGGAAGCTCAGGATTCTATAGAAAAACTGAAAGAAAAAATTAATTTCCTGAGAAAAATGATTAAAAATAAAAGGGTGAATCTTAAGTGGAGAGACCCAAGAGTATCATTTCTTGAAACGGTCATTGCCCGGGGTGATAGAAAGCTCTGTAAAGTAGTTTATTCAGCATGGAAATCCGGAGCCAGATTTGACTCATGGAGTGATTTTTTTAAATATGACTCCTGGGTTTCTGCTTTCAAAGAAAACAATATTGACCCGAAAAGCTACAGTGAGAACTGGAGTTATGAAAGATTTCTGCCATGGTCAATAATTGACAGAGGATTCAGTGAAGATTTTTTCTGGCAGGAACGTTTGAAAGCTTTTTCAGGTGAAACAACTGGAGATTGCAGATTCATTTCCTGCTATAATTGTGGTGTATGCTCAAACCTGAATGTCAGAATGAATATTGCTGAAAAACAAAAAATAAGGTACATTTCAGGCGAAATTCAAAAAAAGATAGTAAAAAAACAGATTTCAAAATATAGAATTCTGTATGAAAAAAAAGATTTTCCCAGATTTTTATCTCATCGAGATACAATAACTATTATCGAAAGAGCTTTAAGAAGAGCGTCAGTTCCAGTAGTTTTAACAGAGGGATTTAATCCACATCCTAAGATGATTTTTGGTCCACCTCTACCGACAGGATACTCAAGTTCCTGTGAATATTTAGACATATTTGTAGAAAAAAGGTATAACATAGAGAATAAACTGGGTAAAATAAATGAGTTCTTACCTGAAGGAGTTTCGTTGAAAGATATTGAGTTAAACCCTGAGGTACCATTATCAAAGGTTGTAGCGATTGATTATTTAGTTATAACAAGCAACAATTACACCGTAAAAATTGAACCTGAAAAACTTTTGAGTGAAAATAGAACGATGATTTATAAAAATACAAGAAAGAATAAAACTATTAATAT
>QNDJ01000031.1 GCA_003644825.1 Candidatus Zhuqueibacterota bacterium
ATTCTGGTAGGGGTATCCTGGTTGGTACAAACAACGAATTATATGGATTAAAATAATTTATTTTAATACGTTCTCTACGAAATTCCTGACCGTATGATAGACATTCTTTGCATAATTCTTTACTGTATGGTTGTAGATAAGTTATAAAGGTTTCTCGCAATGACAGATATATTGATATTAAAGAGAAGAAACCAATTTTATATTGTGTATTTATAACCATCAAAATGAACAAGAAACTGGTAAACTATGTTTATTAAACTTTTTAATTCTTTTATTTACAAATAATTTTAGCGGTTAATAATTGAAAATCCTCATTTTCAATATCTGGTAAAAATAATCTTCTGCTGCATTTCTGACTGTACACAAGCAGTAAAATAAAAAGTTAAAGGTCTGAGTTATTTCTTATTGAAAATATCAAATTTTACTTTTAAATTTGAACATTATTTATTATAATAGACCGAAAAACTGTAATTAAGATTTCCCGTTGAACCTAAAAGCAGGGAGGGAAAAATGAAAAATAAAAAATTCACTATTATTGTATTTTTACTATTACTTTTCTCAAATTATACCTTTTCTCAGGTAATAAAATCTCCAGAGCAGTTCTTCGGGTTTAGAATGGGGGAAGACTATAAACTTGCTCGCTGGGATAAGATTGTGGAATATTTTTATCTGTTGAATGAAAATTCAGATAAGATTGTTGTTCAGGATTTAGGCAGATCAACAATGGGCAATCCTTTTCTTCTTGCGATTATTTCTTCTCCTGAAAACCTGCAGAATATGGGTAAATATAAATCTATAGCAAAAAAACTCTCTGACCCGAGAGGACTGAAAAAGGAGGAAATAGAAAAATTAATTAAAGAAGGTAAAACGGTTATTGCTATGAGTATGAGCCTGCATTCAACAGAAGTAGGTGGAACACAGATGGCACCAGAGCTTGCCTATGAACTAATAACTGATAATTCTGATAAGATAAAAAATATACTTGATAATGTAATATTCCTTCTTTTTCCCTGTTTCAATCCAGATGGAGAAATAATGGTTGTTGACTGGTATAATAAATATCTCGGCACTAAATATGAAGGAGCACGTTTACCATGGTTATATCATAAATATACAGGTCATGATAACAACAGGGATGGTTATATGTTCACCCAGGTGGAATCGAGGATGCTTTCAAAGGTTCTTTATCAGGAATGGTATCCACAGGCTTATGTCGATTTTCATCATATGGGAAGCTATGGAGCAAGGTATTATATTCCACCTTATTATGACCCTTTACATCCGAATATTGACCCTCTTATCTGGCGGGAACACCAGCTTGTTGGTGGTTATATGGCGACAGTCCTTGAGGAAAATGGAAAAACCGGTATTGAAACTGGGGCACCCTACACAGGCTGGTGGATGGCATCATTTCATATGATTACTAATTACCACAATATAGCAGGTATGCTTACCGAATCTGCCAGTGCAAATATTGCATCTCCTGTTTATATACATCCTCATCAACTTCGTGGTGGAAGTAGAGGAAGACCTGAATATAAACCCCAGATGAGTTTTCCTAACCCCTGGCCTGGCGGCTGGTGGCATTTGAGAGATATTGTGGAACAACAAAAAATTTCTGCTATTGCTCTGCTTGACCTCGGTGCTCGCTTTAAAAATGTTTTTCTCAGGAATATGTACCTTAAAGCAATAAGAAACATCGAGAGAGGCAAAAACGAACCGCCTTATGCTTATTTAATTCCCCGGAAACAGAATGATTATCTCACAGCACTGAAACTTCTCGATATTCTAAAGTTTGCCGGCGTAGAAATCCATCAGGCTGTAAATGATTTCATTGCAAATGGTGTTCATTATCCAGAAGGAACTTTCGTAATACTACTTGCACAGCCTTTAAGAGCTTATGTAAAATCACTCCTGGAAAGAATAAATTATCCAGATAACCCCTGGACCAGGGAATATCCCGGTGGACCACCAAGAAGACCCTATGATTTGGCAGCTTTCACCATTGCAGAACATATGGGTGTTAATACTGTTGAGATAGAAAAACCCTTCAAAGCAAAACTAAAAAAGGTTTATGATATTCCATATCCTGAAGGAAAAGTAATGGGTCACAGTTCATATGGTTATCTACTCTGTCATAAAAACAATGATTGTTTTATAGCTATAAATCGGCTTCTTAAGAATGGTTATGATGTTTTCTGGCTGGAAAACTGTGTAAATAACAATGGAAAAAAATACCCTCCCGGGACAATATACATTCCTGAAAAAGATAATCTTTATGCTGAACTTGAAAAGATAGCTGATGATACTCACCTGATTTTTGATTCACTTGAAAAACCTGTATCAGGAAAAGCTTATAAATTGCAGCCTTTAAAACTGGGAATGTATAAGAGATACCTTGGCGGTAATATGGATGAAGGATGGACACGATGGATACTGGAAAAATTTGAGTTCCCGTATTCTTCAATCTACAACAAGCAAATGAAAAATGATGACCTCAGGGCAATTTACGATATTATAATAATTCCTGATGATGCCGTCAGAACAATAATTGGCCCGAAACCCGAAGACTATAATAAACCGGGAAGTACACCAACTCCACCAGAATATAGAGGTGGAATCGGTGACAAAGGAGTAAAAAATCTTATCAAATTTGTTAAGGAAGGTGGAACACTTCTGCTATTTAATAGAGCAAGTGAACTGGCGATTGAAAAAATGGAATTACCTGTTTCAAATATCTTGAAAGGAGTTTCTTCGGATGAATTTTTCTGTCCGGGTTCTACACTGCATATAAAACTTGATAAATCAAACCCGATTACTTACGGGATGCCGGAGAATGCTCTTGCTCTTTTCTGGAATAGTCCGACATTTTATGTGCGTCCCACTCAACACAATGAAAACTATAAAGTCGTAGTTCAATACCCTGAGGAAAACCTTCTTCAGAGTGGATGGCTTATAGGCGAAGAAAAAATAGCAAAAAAGGCAGCTCTTATTGAAGCAAAATTTGGAAATGGAAAAATCATTATGTTTGGTTTCAGGGTTCAACATAGAGCACAAACTCATGGAACCTTTAAACTTCTATTTAACTCAATTTACTATGGAACAGCAAAAGAAGTAGAATTCTAATATTTATGATAGATTAAAAAGAACAAGCAGGGGCAGGCTGTGTAAAAAACTCTGATTACAGAGATTTTCATAGGTCAGGCAGGGATGCCTGACCTATAGTTTGTGTTCAATTATATACGTAGAACGAGCATCATTGCCTCATTGTAAATATTTTTCTTATAACCAGTATGCTGTTTTATAACGACAGGTTTAGTCTCAAATAATAGCTCCCCGAAAGGAGCAATATGTTTGTAGAATCAATCCCATCCGTAGAACGGGCATCCTTGCCCGTTCATGAATAGTTTTACCGAAGTCAGAAGATTGTTTTACAATAACAGGTATATTGAAATTGTTATTGTAATTAAAATAATATATTTTATATTATAATTTTTGGTCATCAGACTGTATATTTTTAAATATAGCTACAGTGTGCAAATATAAAACACTTTTTATAACCAATGCTAAAAGACCCAATTAAATTATTTGTCATTTTCATAGTTATAGTTATTGTTGCCTTCAATATATGGCTAAAAAAAACAGAGCCAGAGATTAATATTGAAGGTAAAACGACTCTAACGATTGTAATATCCACTGTTCCAAGGGACCAGATTTACTGGAACATGCTCCTGAGTGAATTTGAAAGGGAAAATCCTGATATTTATGTGAATGCAATAAGAACACGAGAAGAAAAAAAAGTACAAACAATGGTTGCTGGCGGAGTCGCTCCTGACCTGATACAAATTGAAGGACAGAACATGGGATACTGGATTCAGGCTAAAGCTTTACTGGATATTACTCAATGGTTAAAAAAAGATGAAAAAACATTTGATATAAAAGACATTTACGATATATCATTACAGGCTTTTACCTATAAAGGAAAAATATATGGTCTTCCTTTTGGTATAGTTCCTTTCGTATTATTCTATAATAAGGATTTATTCAGAAAATACAACATTCCTTTTCCAGATGAAACCTGGACCTGGGAGGACATAAGGAAGTACGGAAAAATTCTCACAAATGATTTCGATGGAGATGGAATTAATGATGAAATAGGTATCGATATGAACATCTGGAGTGAAGGGCTTTATACATTTATTTATCAGAATGGTGGCAGAATTCTGAACGAACAAGGCACCCGGATTGATATGACAGACCCACGAACTGTTGAAGCAATAAAATTTGTGTATGACCTTATCCATAAAGACAGGATAGTAAAGTCAAATTTTAATATGGTAAAAGGTGTCTTCAACATAAGGTTTCAGAATGGTTCCATAGGTATGATTGTTCCTGGTGGGAGTTTCTGGATAACAGAATTTCGCGAATATAAAGAACTTGATTGGGACATTGCTCCTTTGCCTGCTGGACCTGCCGGGAGGGCTACAACAATTGCCCCGGGTGGATGGGGAATATCTTCTCAGAGTAAACACCCTGAAGAAGCATACAGGTTACTAAAGTTTATTGCGGGCAAAAAAGGACAGGAAATTATGGCAAAATCTGGCCTTTTTATACCCTGCAGAAAAAGTGTATGTCATTCTGAACTTTTCCTCAGACCTGTAAACCCTGAAACAGGTGAAAGATATAAACATCCAGAACATGTAGAGAATCTTATAAAAGACCTTGATGAGGGGTATGCGAAACTTCCTGTCTGGACAAGTCCCAGATGGCCTCTTGTCAGGGACCTTCTTAACAGAGTGTTCTACAATTTGCTTATGGACCCGAAAAAACCCGGGGAAAACCCGGAAAAAGTATGCAAAGATTTTACCAGACAGGCTAATCAGATACTAATTGAAGCTGAAAAACACACCAGTGGAAAGAAAATCCCTTGGAGATATGTTCTCTCCGGGATGGTCCTGTTTATACTAATTCCCACAGTTTTTTTATGGAAAACCAGTAGAAAAAGAAAAAAAGCAGGATATTTGTTAGCCTCTGAGAACAGATGGGGCTACATTATGATAAGCCCCTGGATAGTAGGATTTGTCATATTTTTTGCTGGTCCTCTTTTATTCAGTATTTTTTTGAGTTTCTGTCAATGGCTTTCCCTTGGTCCGCCGGAAACAGCAAGATTTGTAGGACTGGATAATTATACAACAATGTTCAACCGGGACCCGGATTTCTCGAAATCACTGCTGGTTACATCGTATTACAGTATTTTATTTGTTCCTCTGGGTTTAATATTTGGTTTATTACTGGCTTTACTTATGAATGTAGAAGCTAAAGGAATGAGAGGATTCAGAACTATTTACTTTTTGCCTGCGGTTCTTCCTTCGGTGGCTGTAGCAGTGCTATGGAAAGATTTATTCAGACAAACCGGATATTTAAACCTTCTGCTCCAGCGGGTATATAATTTTACACTTGGTTTATTTTTTGGGAAGATTTCAATTTCCAATCTGCCGAACTGGTTATACAACGCAGATTTTACTGTTCCCGCAATAGTTATTATGAGTTTGTGGGGAGTAGGGGGTGGGATGATGATTTATCTTGCGGGTCTTCGTTCAATACCTGTTCAACTTTATGAATCGGCTGAAATTGATGGTGCAAACAGGTTTAATAAATTCTGGCATATCACCCTGCCTCAGCTTTCTCCAGTAATATTTTTTAATCTTGTTATGGGGATAATAAGTTCATTTCAGGTATTTACTCAGGCATATATGCTTTTCTCAACTGAAGGACAGGCTAATAGGGCTGGCCCCGATGATTCTGCTCTATTTTATGTGCTAAACCTATATCAACAGGCTTTTGAACAGTTTAAAATGGGGTATGCTTCAGCTCTGGCATGGATTTTATTTTTCATTATACTCATATTTACATTACTTGTATTCAAAACAAGTTCTCTGTGGGTTTACTACGAAGTTGAAAAAGGAGGATAGTTGAAGAAAAAAAGATATTTAATATATATAATTTTAATACTGGGTTCAATTCCATTTCTATTTCCGTTCTGGAGGCTTGTAAGTGGTTCACTTAAAGAAAAAGAAAGATTTTTTATTTATCCACCTGACCCTGTGCCTGTTCGTGTGAAATACTATGCAAAAATAAACGGTATCTGGAAAGAGGTAAGGGTATTAGCAAATCCCGGTGAGTTAAAAAATGAACCTGAGCACATTAATGACTACAAAGTTAAAATTCTGGACAATGAGGAAGTTCAATGGGTTAAAAAGGATAACTTTAAGAAGAAAAAGAAATTATATCTAAGATGGAAAAACTTTAGTGATGCCTGGACAAAAGCTATGTTTGGCAGATACCTTATAAACAGTGCTTTTGTTTCCCTGATGACAATTCTTGGAACTATTATTAGCTGTTCTCTTGTTGGTTATGCTTTTGCTCGATTGAGGTTTGTCGGAAAAAATATTCTTTTTATGATAATTCTTGCAACCCTTATGCTTCCGAGTCAGATAACCTTAATACCAACGTTTATCATTTTTAAAACCCTTGGCTGGATAGATACCTTTAAACCTCTTTTTGTTCCCCACTGGTTTGCGTCAGCTGCTGGTTCATCTGCTTTTTTTGTTTTTCTATTTCGTCAGTTTTTTATGACGATTCCTCTGGACCTTGAAGATGCAGCAAAAATAGATGGATGTTCACCCCTTATGACCTACTGGCATATTATCCTGCCGCTGGCAAAACCTGTTGTTATCACTGTAGCAATATATTCTTTTATGTGGTCCTGGAATGACCTCATAAACCCTCTTATTTACCTGAATTCAGAGTATAAAAGGACTTTAACTCTTGGTCTGGCAAACTTTATTGGAACGTATAGCTATCTGGAGCCAACTCAACTGCTTGCAGCATCTTTTATGATGATTATCCCTACAATAGCAATATTTTTTGTTGCACAGAAAGCACTGATGGAGGGAATGAAAATAAGCGGTGGTATCAAGGGATAAATAAATTCTCAATAAATAAAACTTTTTTCAGTTTATATAAGTCCTATAAATAGAATGTTTTCAATATAAAAAATGGAGGTTTTTTTGGTTCCTTCTGATGTTGAACTCATTAACGATTTTTTGAATGGAAATATCCAAAGTTTCAATCGGCTGGCAATAAAATGGCAAAAAAATTTATTCGGGTTTGCATATAGATATACAGGAAATGAAGAAGAAGCAAAAGATATTTGTCAGAAAGCACTGATAAAAGCATATAAAAATTTACATAACCTTAAAAATTCAGGGAGTTTTTCATCCTGGATTTATCAGATTACAATAAATTTGTGTAAAGATGAAGTTAAAAAAAGAAAGAATAAAAACCATATTCCTTATAATGAGAATAAAATGGATGATGAAAATTCGAGTGTTGAATTAATTTCTGGTGATTCTCCCCAGATTAAAAGCCTTGAAAAAAAGAATATTAAAGAAATAATAAGGTTTGCATTAAACTCTATTCCCGAAGAACAGAAAATTGTAATTATTATGAAAGAATACCAGGGGCTGAAATTTACAGAAATAGCAGAAATACTGAAATGCTCGGTTAATACAATAAAATCAAGAATGTATTATGGATTAAACAATATGAAGGAAAAATTATTAAAATCAAATATAGGTAAGGAGGAAATCCTCTATGAAATGTGATGAAATAAAAGAGAAACTTATAGATTTAGTTTATGATGAAGTTTCTGCAGAAGAAAAAAAGAAATTGAAAGCCCACTTGAGAAGATGTAAAAACTGTAAAAAAGAATATATGGAACTTGTTAACACATCAAAGGTTTTGCGGAAATGGAAAGCACCTGAACCCAGTTTTAATTTTATTTTTATAAAGGAGAGAATATCTGTAATTAACAGGTTAAAAGAGTGGTTCAGAGTTCCTGGTTTTAATTTCAAGAAGTTCGGAATAGCCTTTGGTGGAATAGCTGTTGGATTGTTAATTATACTTTCTCTTGTTAATTTTGAAGTAAATAAAACAGAAAACGGGTTATCAATAAGTATGGGAATATTTAAGAAAAGTAAATCTACTATTGATGAGCGAGCCTTACTACAGCAGATAACAAAGGTTCAGCAGGAAACAATTCACCTGTTTACAAGAATTATGGAGGAAAGAGAATTAGCTCAACGAAGGGATTACCAGTTAATGCTGGCTGAAATTGTAAGAACTCTGGAAAATAAACAAAAACTGGAGTTAAGTCAGCTTGAATCTGCTTTGATTGAATCTTATACAGATAACAGTGTTAAAATTGAAAGAACCAATGAAGTTTTAAAAAGTTTGATAAGTACTGCCAATTTCAGGATAGAAAAAAAATAATTTTTAGCCCTGAATAATATGAAATATTCACCAGGATCGATTCAGGAATGGTAAACGGCAGTATTGATAATATCAATATCAGGAGGTGTTTGATTATGAATAAAATTTTTAAAATAATAATTTTAATGATATTTTTTGTGGGTTTTACTTTACAGGTTCAATCCTTTGCTTTTCAGGAAATAGATTATAAAAAAATGGACAGAGACCTTAAAATTATGGAGAAAATTATTGACACAATAATAAGTGAACAGAGTGATCTGGAACTGAGGTTTGTGTCCGGTAAAACCAAAGGGGTTTACCTTGAAGGTTATGGTGTTTTATTTATGATACCTGCTTCTTCTTCCTTCATCTCACTTACTATAAGAGAACCTTATCTCAAAAGAAAGGGAACAGAAGTAACAATCGTTGCAGAAGGAAAGAGTAAAGAAATAAACCTGACAGAAGAACTCAAGAAAAAACTAACAGATTTTCTTGCATCCTATGCTGATGCCATAAAACAGGTAAAGGATGAAGATATGATAACTCTCTTCTTAAATGCTCCGAGAAAGAAAAGTTATAGATATACCTTATATAATTTAGCAGGCGAAAGAGTAAAAAGGGGAAATTACCTTGAGCCTTTTGTTTTAAGTGTAAAGAAAGATGTTTTGAAAAGATACAGAAAAGGAATAATTGATTTTGAAAGTTTCAAAAATAGTGTTCAGTTTTCATCTTTCAGTAAGAAGGATGAAAAATACCCTGAAATGACAGAAGATATAAAAATTCTTAAAACGATACTCGAAACAGCCCTTGAGGAGCATTATGGGACCAGGATTACTTCCGAATCTATACAGGGAACTTATCTTGAGAACTTTGGTGTAGTATTCACAGCAGACCTCAATCGGCTCAATGTATGGTCCGAAAATAAAACTTTAGAAGAAATTATAGTTACTTCAAGAAATAGAGGAAGAGTTATCCCTGCTTTAGAAAAAGAGAAAAAGAAAAGATACGAGAAATTGAGAAATGAGTTAAAAGATAATCTTTGCGAGATTCTTGCTGATTTTGGGCATACATTAAGAAGACTGAAAAACAATGAGAAGGTATATATTTTCATTTCTTCCAGTAATGGTTCATTTTTCAGAGAATTTAAAACAGATTTTATGCTTGTTGTCAAAAAGGATGTTATTAACAGCTACAGAAATGGGTTAATAAGTCTTGATGAATTTAAGAATAGGACTGTCTTTAAGGAATTTTAAATAGAACTGGTCATAGGTAAAATCCATCCATTAGAAGGCAGATAGTTTTAGACTATCTGCCTTCTCTAATATAATTACAAAATGAAAAAGTTCTATCAGGGGTAGAATATTTGTAAGTTATTTAACCTTCGCCTTATTGTTTATAAATTATAAACATCAAACTGAAAAATTTTATTATTAATTTAACTTTGGCAAAAATTGTTCATTGATAATAGATTTACTATTCTAACGAGAATCTCAATTTTGCTTTTGTGTTAAAGATAAGAGTAACGACTTTTTCTTCATCGTGGATACTATGA
>QNDJ01000032.1 GCA_003644825.1 Candidatus Zhuqueibacterota bacterium
ATAAAAATATCGGAATAATAACAAGTTGAATAAGTTATCAGTATGCTAAGGAAGTTTTCTCTTATGCATCTTTTCTGAAGATAAGTATGAGTTTACCACTTCCAAAGAATAAAATTCTTAATTTTATATCGTCTCATAAAAATATATATATAATTGAAGAACTGGAACCTTTTATTGAAGAATATATAAGGAGCTGGGGAGTAAATAACATTATCGGTAAAGAAAAAATTACAAATATTGGAGAACTATCACCAGAGGTTGTTGCAAAGGGACTGAAAAATATAAACCCACCTCAGGATTTTAAGAACGAGATAGATGTAATTCCAAGGCCTCCTTTAATGTGCCCTGGATGCCCTCATACTGGTTTGTATTATGTTCTTCGTAAATTGAAACTTACTGTAACAGGTGATATAGGATGTTATACGCTTGGAACATTACCACCTTTTTCTGCTCTTGATACAACATTCTGTATGGGTGCTGGCATTGGTAACGCTTTTGGAATGAGTATTGCTCTGAAAAATGATACAGTTGCTGTAATTGGTGATTCGACATTTTTGCATGCTGGTATACCGAGCCTTATAGATATAGTTTATAACAAAGGTTTCATAACAGTGATTATATGCGACAATAAAACTACAGGTATGACAGGCCACCAGGACCATCCGGGTTCAGGATTTACCATAAAAAAAGAAAAAACTTATGCTATTGATTATAAGAAACTGGTTGAAGCTGTTGGAATCAAATTTGTTAAGAAGGTTGATCCCCACAATTTAAAAGAGATGGAACAGATTGTAAAAGAAGCGATTAGTTTAAACGAACCCGCAGTAATAATTTCTGAACGTCCATGTGCAATGCTACCCCAGGTCAGGTATGCAAAACACAATGTTTATTCTATTAATAAAGAAAATTGTACCGGTTGTAAAGTCTGTTACAGGATAGGTTGCCCTGCAATGGATAGGAGTGGAGATTATCCCGAGATTGATATAGATAGGTGCACAGGTTGCACCTTATGTGTTCAACTATGTAAATTTGATGCAATTAAAGTTATGAAAAATTAAGTAATAGTTTATGTTCAATGAAAAATAAATGGAATTAAAAAATGGAAAACGGTGTAATTAATTTATTATTTGCTGGTGTTGGTGGTCAGGGTGTTTTACTGGCAGGTGAACTCACCGCAAGAACTGCCATTGATTCCGGGTTTGATGCAAAAAAATCAGAGGTTCATGGAGTTGCTCAGAGAGGTGGTTCTGTTGTAAGTCATGTAAGGTTTGGAAAAAAAGTATATTCACCTTTATGCTGGTGTGGTAAGGTGGACATATTTTTAGCGTTTGAGAAACTTGAAGCATTGAGATGGGGATATTATGTAAAAAAAGGAGGAAAAATTCTGGTTAATAACCAGAAAATACAACCTGCTCAATTTCTTGAAAAACCCGTTTCTTATCCTGAAAATATTCTGACTTTTTTAACCAATAAAGGTTATGATGTTTATTCAGTAGATTGTATAGAAAAAGCAAGAGAGTTAGGAAATGTAAGAGTGTTTAATGTAATATTGTTAGGTTTTGCATCAAAATTTCTTAGTATGAAAGAAGATAGTTGGATAAGAACCTTAAAAATGAATTTTTCCGAAAAATTATATAAAATTAATGAAAAAGCATTTCTTTTAGGAAGGGAAATTTATGAAAAAAGGAAAATCAAGAGAGGGTGAGGTAAGATGCCTTAATTGTTTTAGCAGGTTCAGGCCTGCCCCCGGAGTAGAAAGAGCATTTTGCCCTGAATGTAAAATGGAATGGAGAATTTCCTGGGCATCAAAAAAAACTGCAAAAATAAGGGGACCCGTCTGGGAAAAGGTTTCAAAAGAGTAAAAATATTTATTCAATTTTCAATAATTATCTGGAGAATTTAAAATGGCTTTGAATAGGAAAATAGCATATATCGATTTAACAACAGGTGAAATTGATATCAAACCGATTCCATTAAAATTAAGGGAATTATACCTTGGTGGAAGAGGACTTGATGTCTATCTGTTATACAATCATTTACGTGCTGGTGTGGATGCACTAAGCAGTGAGAATGTTCTACTGGTGAGTGCTGGTATTCTTGTAGGAACTTTAGCGTCAGCATCTACCCGAACTCACGTTGCAGCAAAATCACCGTTAACAGGTTTCATTGGAAGTTCAAATATGGGTGGATTTTTTGCTCCTGAATTAAGATGGGCTGGATTCGACCATCTTGTGATTAAAGGAAAAGCTGAAAAACCGGTTTATTTATGGATAAATAATGGGAAAATCGAGATAAGGAATGCAGAGAATATCTGGGGGGAAGGAACTTATAATACACAGACCGCAATAAGAGAAGAATTAAGTGATGATGAAGTTCAAATAATGTGCATCGGGCCTGCTGGAGAAAAACTCGTACGGTTTGCAAACGTAAGAACTGGATACAAAAACTCCGGTGGAAGAACTGGAATGGGGGCTGTCCTGGGTTCAAAAAATCTAAAGGCAATTGCAGTAAGGGGAACAATGGATATTAATATTAAATATCCTGATAAAGCTCTGGAATATAATAAAAAAATAATTGATAGAATAACATCAACAAAATTCTGTCAGATAATGCAAAAATGGGGGACGATGTTTATTTATGGTGTTACAAATACAACTGGATTGGTAAGAGTAAATAATTTTCAACTCAATCAGCATAAATTCAGTGAAGATATCGAATGCGAGAGCATCGAAAAATATTCAGTGGGAACGGCGGGTTGTTTTGGTTGCCAGATTCACTGTAGAGGTAAATATGTAATCAGAACTGGTTCTTATGCCGGGACATACTCGGAAGGTCCTGAGTATACAAGTCAGGGTGCATTCGGAGCAGAAGTAGGATGCAGAAATATGGAAACAATTCTCATTGGAAACCACCTGGTAAATGACTATGGATTGGATACTCTTGAAACCGGAAGTTTAATTGCCTGGGCTATGGAACTTTATGAAAATGGAATAATTACTGATAGAGATACTGATGGAATAAAACTCAGGTTTGGCAATGATAACGCTGTAATTGAGATGATTCATAAAATTGCAAAAAGAGAGGGATTTGGAGACGTTTTAGCTGAAGGACCTGTTAGGGCAATAGGGAAAATTGGTAAGGAATCAGAAAGATACTGTATTCATGTGAAGGGAATGAGTAATCTTCATTCGGATGAAAGAGCAACACCTTCCCTTGCACTGGGGATAGCAACAGCTTCGAGGGGGTCTGACCATTTGAGGAGCCGACCTGCAATAGACCTGTATCATCTACCCCTGGAACTCCTGAAAAAAATATACTGTCAACCTACTCCTTATGATGGTCCATTAAGTTCTGATTATAGAGATTATACCGGTAAGGCAAGAATGGTTCAATGGCAGGAAATGTGCTATGAAGCTGTAGATTGTCTTGGTGTGTGTAAATACCACACTATTTTTCTCAGTCCAAATTTGATGAATTTTGAAGATTTTTCAAATTTCCTTTTTTATAATACAGGCTTAAAAATAGAACCAGAAAAAATCTGGGAAGTTGCTGATAGAGCGTATACTCTTGAAAGACTCTTTAATATAAGGGAAGGACTAACAAGAAAAGACGATTGGCTTCCCGACAGGTACTTTGATGAACCTACTCCTCTCGGGCTTGACATCGTAAAAGGTAAGAAAATTGATAGAAAAAAGTTTAAAAAAATGCTTGATGAATATTACGAACTTCACGGATGGGATGAAAATGGTGTGCCAACTGCTGAAATACTGGAAAAGCTTTCTCTGGATAAAGAACCAACACATATTTTATGATATTAATAAGGAGTTTATAAATGGCAAAAATGATAGTTGTAGATCATATAAAATGCACAGGTTGCAGAAACTGCGAACTTGTGTGTTCTGTTAGAAATACTGGAGCAAGTAATCCTTCAAGAGCACGCATTAATGTTATAAAATGGGAAAGTGAAGGATTTTATTTTCCGATGCTCTGTCAGCAATGTCAGAACCCCGCCTGTATGGCGGTTTGCCCGAAAGATGCAATCTCAAAAGATGATAATCTTGGTAGAGTGGTTATTGATTATAATCTCTGTATAGGATGTCAACTCTGTGTAGCTGCCTGTCCATTTGGGTGTATGTCTGTTGATACTGTTGAGAACAGGGTTATTAAATGCGAACTGTGTGATGGTGACCCTGAGTGTGTGAAATTCTGTGATTCAAAAGCAATCGATTATATTGAGGCTGACATTGTTACTCTAAAAAAGAAAAGAGCAGCTATAGAGAAATTTTCAGAACTAATGAAGAGGCTGGCTTAAATGAGAGTTCGTTTTAAAACAAATCTTGTTCCCGGTCTGGTTAAAATTTTTGGAAATAAAATTTCTGAAATAGAATTTAAAGGAGAAACGTTAAATGATTTTATCTCAGAACTGCTGTTAAGGTATGGTTCAAAATTAAGAAAAGCTTTATTTAACGATAAAAATGAGTTTGATCCTATGATAACTGTTGTGGTTAATGATAAGATTATACGAAGGGAAAATTTTAATTTTTCATTGAGAGACGGAGATTTAGTTATATTTATGCTTTTTATTGGTGGGGGATAGAGTCTATAATGGAAGTAAATGAGAATAAAAAATCTGTTCTTGTTGTTGGTGGAGGTATTGCAGGTATTCAAGCTTCATTAGACCTGGCAAATAAGGGAATTAAGGTTTTTCTTGTAGAGAAGGAGCCAAGCATAGGTGGTAATATGGCCAAACTCGATAAAACTTTTCCGACTAATGATTGTTCTCTCTGTATTCTTGCCCCTAAAATGAACGAATGTAACAGCAACGAAAATATAGATATAATTTCTTATTCTGAAGTTATAAACGTTAGAAAAAACAAAAATAAATTTGCTGTAGAAATAAAAAAGAAATCAAGATTTATTGATGAGTTTCGTTGTAATGGTTGTGGTAAGTGCGCTGAGATATGCCCTGTTGACCTGCCAAATGAGTTTGATTTAAATTTAAGTAAAAGAAAAGCTGTTTACAAACCATTTCCTCAATCTGTTCCGAATGTTTTCAGGATTGATAAAAGAGGTATTCCACCCTGTGTAGATTCCTGCCCTTCTTCAGTGAATGTTCAGGGCTATATTGCATTGATCTCAAAAAAAAAATTTAAAGAAGCCTATGAACTGATTCTTAAAAGTATGCCTTTCCCTGGTATTTGTGGAAGAATATGTCATAGACCCTGTGAGAGCAAATGTTCCCGCTCCGAATATGACCAGCCTCTATCTATTGCATATCTTAAGCGTTTTGTTGCTGATTATTTTTATAATAATTTTGATTTAGATGAGATTACTTTAAAAAATAAAAGCCAGAAAAAAGAAAAAAAGGTGGCAATAATAGGTTCTGGTCCTGCGGGTTTAACCTGTGCTTACTTTCTGGCAAAAATGGGATATAATGTTACAGTATTTGAGAAGCTGGGTATCCCGGGTGGAATGTTAGCAACGGGTATACCTGAATATAGACTACCCAGAACTGTATTAAATAAAGAAATAGAATTAATAAAAAATATCGGTGTTATAATTAAATATAATCTTGAATTTGGTAAAGATTTTGACCTTGAATATCTCAAAAAAGAGAACTATAGAGCTGTTTTTATCGGAATAGGTGCTCATAAACCGATACCACTGAGGATTCCTGGAGAAGACCTTGATGGAGTTTTTCCTGCTCTTTCTTTCCTGAAAAGTGTAAATCTAAAGAAAAATGTTAAAATAGGGAAAAGAGTAGTTATTATAGGTGGAGGAAATGCTGCAATAGATTCTGCAAGGTCTGCTATAAGAATTGGTGCTGATGAAGTTATAGTTCTATACAGAAGAAGCAAAAAAGAAATGCCTGCCATAAAAACGGAAGTTAAAGCTGCTGAAGAAGAGGGAATAAAGTTTATATTTTTGGGAGCTCCTATTGAAATTATCGGAAATGATAACAAGGTATCAGGAATTAAATATATAAGAATGAGGCTTGGTAAACCAGATGAATCAGGACGAAGAAGACCCATCCCGATAAAATATTCAGAGAGAATATTGGAAGTTGATAATGTTATCACTGCAATAGGGCAAAAACCCGATATTTCTAAAATATTAAAAGATTCTGAACTTATTTTTTCTGAAAGGGATACATTTTTAATCAATCCTTTAACTTTTGAAACAAATATTCCCGGGGTATTTGCTGGTGGTGATGCAGTAACCGGCCCTGCAACAGCTATCGAAGCAATCGCTGCAGGTAAAAAAGCAGCCTTTAGTATAAACCAGTTCCTTGAAAGAAAAAAACCGATTATAGAATATCAACTGGATGAAAATTTAAAAAGAGAAAATATTGTTTTTACAGAAATCGAAAAAAAAGTGAGAAAGGAAATGCCTCTTTTAAAAAGAGAAAAGAGAATTTCTACCTTTCTTGAAGTTGAAAAAGGTTATAGTATGGAAAATGCTGTTGCTGAAGCAGAAAGATGTATGAACTGTGGCGGTTGTTCATCCTGTGGTTTATGTGAAACGGTTTGTGAAGCAAACGCAATTAATTATTCGATGAAAGATAAAATTATTGAATTAAAAGTTGATGCCTGTATTCTTGCGACCGGATTCGATACAGGAAATAAAAAAGCTTTAGAAGAATATGGATATGGAAAAATAAAAAATGTAATTAGAGCAATAGAATTTGAACGGATATTATCTGCATCTGGTCCAACAAATGGAGCTCTAAAAAGGCCTTCCGATGGGAAAATTCCTGAAAAAATAGCTTTTATTCAATGTGTTGGCTCCAGAGACGAAAGAATCAGTTATTATTGTTCATCAGTATGCTGTATGCATGCAACCAAAGAAGCTATTCTTGCTTATGAACATAACCCTGAAATTCAAACATTTATTTTTTATACAGACTTAAGAGCAGTTGGAAAAGGATTTCAGGATTACATCAAAAAAGCTCAGAATAATTATAACGTATGTTATATAAGGAGCAGACCGGGAAAAATATTTGAAAAAAATGGGAAAATTATCATTAGATTTGAAGATACAATGAAAAATGTAACTGAAGAAATGGCACTCGATATGGTAGTTCTCTGTGAAGTTATGTTTCCTATGTCTCAAAATGTGGAACTGGCTGAAATATTTGGAATAAAAGTTGATAAAGGAAACTTTTTTATTCCCCCTTATGAATTATTTTATCCTGTGGATACTGAAAATCCCGGGGTTTTTTCCTGTGGCTTTTGTAACAATCCCCAGGATATACCTGAATCTGTAATACAGGCTTCAGCAAGTGCTGCAAGAGTATCAGAATATATTTTTAAAGTAAAGGTTTAAATTAATTTAGTTAAATCTAAATTTTTTATCGTTTAAAATATGATTGAGGAAAAGAGAATCGGTGTTTTCATCTGCAGGTGCGGAAACAATATAGGTGATGTTGTAGATGTACCTTACCTCGTTGATGAAATTAAATCAATACCGGAAGTTGTTTATACAGAAGAAAACTATTATACCTGTTCAGAAGAAGGATTGAACTCAATCAAAAATATGATATATGAAAAGAACTTAAATAGGGTTATTGTAGCTGCCTGTACTCCAAGAACCCATGAATGGCTTTTTCAAAAGGTTTGCGAAGAAGCTGGTCTGAATAAATATCTATTTGAATTTGTAAACATCAGAGAACAATGTTCCTGGATACACAGTACTGAAAAAGAAAAAGCAACTGAAAAAGCAAAAAACCTCATAAAAATGGGGATTTCAAAGGCTAAGCTTTTAAAACCTCTAAAAGATATAAGAAGTGAAATTTATCCATCTGCGCTTATTATTGGTTGCGGGATTGCCGGTATTACTGCTGCATTAAACCTTGCAAACCAGGGAATACAGGTTCACATTGTTGAAAAAGAAAATATATGTGGTGGACTTCTGACAGAAATTAATAAATTATATCAAACCAGCTTACCTGCCAGCAATTTCCTTGATGAAAAAATAAAAAATCTAATTAAAAACAGGAATATAAATATTCATCTTAAAAGTCAAGTAAAAGATGTTTCTGGATATATTGGAAACTTTGAGGTATTGATACAGAATGAGAAAAAAATTAAAACAATTAAAGCTGGAGTAATAATTGTTGCTACAGGTGCATTAGAACTTAAACCCTATGGACTGTATAAATACAAAGAGATTGATGGTGTAATTACACAGCTTGAACTGGAAAAAATGTTAAAATATAATAGCTTTAAAGCTGAGAGTGTTGTTGTAATCAATTGTGTAGGTGCCAGAAATGAGGTTAGAGGTTACTGTGGTAGAATTTGCTGTATCACTTCTCTTAAAAATTCAATCATCATCAAGGAGATGAATCCAGATACTGAAGTTTACATTTTATACAGGGATATAATGGCCTATGGTAGAGAACTTGAAAATTACTATAAAAAGGCAAGAAAAATTGGAATAAACTTTATAAAATATTCGCCGGATAATCTTCCTGAGATTTCTTTGAATGAAGAAACAATAGATGTTTATGTTCTGAATGAAATTACGGGTAAAGGGATTAATCTTCAGGTGGACTACGTAATTTTAACGACCCCATTAATTCCTGCAGATGATAATACAGAATTATCTAAAAAATTAAAAGTCCCTTTAACAAATGATGGATTTTACCTTGAAGCACATCAAAAATTGAGACCGGTTGAATTTGCCAATGAGGGAATATACCTTTGTGGAACGGCTCGTTATCCTTCTAATATAACTGAAACAGTTCTTCAGGCCTATGCAGCAGCGTCTAAAGCTTCCATCCCTGTAAAAAAGGGTTATGTTGAAACTTCAGGAAATATTGCATATTGTGATGAAGAGTTATGCAGTGGATGTGGAAACTGTTTTTTTGTTTGCCCTTTTGAGGCAATTTCAATAAAAAAAGATGCAGAAAATAAAACAAAACCGGAAATTATCGGGATAAAATGTAGATGTTGTGGTCTATGTGTTTCTGTATGCCCTGATGGAGCTATGCAGCAAAATAGCTTTAGTGATAAACAGATTTTATCTATGATTAAAACTATGGATGAATAGAATATTAATGTAATTTAGATTCATAGCATTTGTAATTATGGAAAAAAAAGATTTTGAGCCTCAGATTTTAGTATTTGCATGCAATTGGTGTTCTTATGCGGGTGCAGACCTTGCTGGAATATCAAGACTTCAGATGCCGGTTAATTTTCGTTTGATTCGAGTGATGTGTTCTGGTCGGGTGAAACCGGAACTGGTTGTAAAAGCTTTGACGTCAGGAGTTGATGGGGTTTTAATTCTTGGCTGCCATCCAGGGGAATGTCATTATTTAAATGGTAATTACTATACAAGAAGAAGAGGTATTATCTTGAAAAGCTTACTCGAATATATGGGTATAGAAAGTTCAAGATTTAAAATCGGCTGGGTTTCTGCTTCTGAGGGGTATAAGTTTTCTGAAATTGTGAAGGAATTTGTAAAGGAAATTAAAGATATTGGGCCTTTGAATTTATGAAAGAACTTTCTGAACAATTAATAAATACTGTTAAGGAGCTATTTGAAAAGAAAACTATTAACTATTTCATTGGTTATAAGAAGAATCAAAACAACCTGTTAACTGAACCCGTAATATTAAGCTCCATCAATGAATGTAACCAGCTGGTATTTAATCAGTATTGCCCTTACAATCTGGTTAAGTATTTAATTACACTAAAAAACAGAAAAGGTAAAATCGGTATTATTTTAAAAGGATGTGATGCAAGGGCTTTTAATGTTTTGTTAATGCAAAATCAGATTTCAAGAGATAAAATTTTTACAATTGGAATAGAATGCAAAGGG
>QNDJ01000033.1 GCA_003644825.1 Candidatus Zhuqueibacterota bacterium
ATATTTATGTTAAAGATTCAGATTGACACCTGACATTATCAGCAAAACAAAACTCCAGAAATTCAAGAACTTTATCTTATTTTTTTTCACCTTTCTCAAAATCTTCAAATGCCTGAATAATATCTTTTACAAGTTTATGCCTTACAACGTCTGTTTTCTTAAGGTAAATAAAATCTATACCATCTATCCCTTTTAGAATACTTTGAACCTGTATTAATCCTGACTGAGAAGGATTGGGGAGGTCTATCTGGGTAATATCACCTGTAATAATTGCTTTTGAATTTACCCCAAGCCTCGTCAGGAACATTTTCATCTGGAGAGGCGTTGTATTTTGAGCTTCATCCAGAATGACAAAGGAACTATTTAAAGTTCTTCCTCTCATATAAGCTAAAGGCACAACCTCAATAATTCTTTTTTCCAGGTATTTACTCAATTTTTCTGCAGGAAGCATATCAAAAAGAGCATCGTACAATGGCCTTAAGTAAGGGTCAACCTTTTCCCTTAAATCACCGGGTAAAAACCCGAGGCTTTCTCCTGCTTCTACAGCAGGCCTTGAAAGAACAATCTTCTTAACAGCCTTATTCTTTAACATATTTATAGCAATTGCTACAGCCAGGTATGTTTTGCCTGTTCCAGCAGGACCTATTGTAAAAACAATATCATTTTCAAGAGCAGATTTGTAATAATGACTTTGCCCCTCGGACCTTGGCTTTATATAGCCTCCCGGAGTAAAAAGTATTATGTCTTCAACCTTCTTTTTAACTTCATTACTTATCTTGCCCTTTTTAGAAATCTTTATAGCTGTTTCAACATCCTCTTTATCAAGTTTATTGTATCTATTTACAAAGAAAATTAATTCAGAAAAAAGGTTTTCTATTTTATTTATATCCTCAGAATTTCCCTGGATATAAATATTTTCACCTCTAACAACCACCTTTGAATTAAAACTTTTTTCTATTAGCTTCAAATTAGCATCATTGAAACCAAACAGAATAAGGGGGTCAGCGCCTTTTAAATCCAGTTTTTTTTTAATTTCAGTCATAAAATAAAAAAGCTCTTGATTTCAAGCACTCCTGAAATCAAGAGCTTATAATAAACTCCTAAATACGTATGATAATGGTTATACCGAGCTCTAAGTCAATTTCCATAACAATTCTAAATGAGTTGGCTCTCCGGCTACTTCCGTGGAATCACCAATACCATATACGGATAAATCAAGTTCGGGTCTTCGATAACACTCTTGTTTGCTTCATAAATCTTATTCCACTGGAAAGGATCATTATAAATCCTGGCATAACCAGCAATCTTAGAGAGCCATTCTCCCTTTGCTACTAAATGTTCATTATCTCCAACCACTTTGTGAATCTTGAACTTCTGGTCCGGATAAATCAGGTCCGGGTCTTTTATCTGGTCCCTGTTAAAAGTATAGATTCTTATCCACTGATATGGGTTTCCATAAATCTCTTTTTTCCCGGCAATCTTCCATAAATAATCACCTTTTACGACAACATAAATCTGAATAGGAGGTTCAAGAGGTAAAATTCTTCCAAGTAGAGCTTTAATCTCGTTCATAACACTTGCGGCTTCAGGTAATTTACTTATTTTGTTTTTCCCCATTTCCTCAACTTTTTTCTGGATTCCCTCGATTTCATCTTTCTGAGCCCACTTATCCTCTTTTGAAAGATTTACCAGACCCTGAAGCTGATTTTTGAATTTTTGCAATTCACTTATGAAGTTATTTATCCCGGCCTGGTCAGTACCAAGAATTGAATAAATTTGATTTTTTATATCTTCAATTTGCTTAACAAGTTGTTCCAGTTGATTTTTCAATTGCGTAAGGTCATTATCGCAGTTATTTAACTCTGCTTTTGCCTTATTTTCTCTTTGCTGCCATTCGATAAGCTGTTTCTGATATTCCTCTTTGGTCAGTTTCTGTTCCTGAGCAAAAAGGATAGTTGAACTTATCAGCAAACTGAAAATAACTAACAAAACTATTAAGGAAAATTTAATTTTCATTCTTGCAGAACTCCTTTTTTTTTTAAAGAAGATAAATTCCAACTACTTTATTGCTTCCAGGTCTTTCTGTAATTTTTTAAGTTCTTTTTGTTTCTGGGCAATCTGATTTTTAAGATCCTCTTTTTCCTTTTTACAATCGTCCAGTTTTTTCTCAGCTGCAAGAGCCGCCTGTTTTTGATGTTCAAGCTGGGCTAATTGTTCCTTATTTGCATATTTACTGCAACCACTGAATGCAAAAAGAAAAAACAGTAAAGCTATACAGATTATACCCATTATTAACTTTAATTTTTTTCCCATCAAGATAAATCCTCCTTTTTAAATTTTTTTACTGAGGTATCTGCAAGCTCCATTATTTTTAAAAAGTAAAAAAATAAATAACAATTGTCAAGAAAAAAAATAATTATTTTGCTTTAGACTTAACATTGTTATGCTTTTCTTATTATAATTAATCAAGTTATCATCTTTCTTCATTTACAATCCTGATACCGAGCTCATCAAGTTGATTTTTACTAACCTCAGAAGGGCACTCTTCCATAAGAGAATATGCTTTATTAGTCTTTGGAAAAGCTATAACATCCCTAATAGAATCTGTCCCACAGAATATCATTACCATTCTATCAAATCCAAAAGCAATTCCCCCGTGAGGTGGAGCACCATATTCAAATGCTTTCAATAAAAAACCGAACTTTTTTTCAGCTTCTTCTTTCTTTAAATTCAGAACTTTGAATATTTTTTCCTGTAAATCCCTTTTCCATATTCTTATACTTCCACTGGCTATTTCGCTACCATTTAAAACAAGGTCATAAGCCTTTGACCTCACCCTTGATGGGTCTCTTTCCAGATATTCTATATCATTTAAATCAGGAGAAGTAAATGGATGATGGGTAGAATCCCATCTTTTTTCTTCTTCATTATATTCAAATAGTGGAAACTCCGTTACCCAGAGATGAACATATTCTCTCTTTACAGGAAACTTAAACCTTTTAAGAATTTCCAGTCTTAAAGCACCAATAGCAGGCAATACATCTTCTTTTTTATCCGCTGCAAGCAGAATTAAATCTCCCTCTTTTGCAGAAAATTTTTCAATAATTTTATTTATTTCAGCTTCAGATAAAAACTTTGTCAGAATAGAACTTATTTCATTACCTATTTTTATACTCACCAATCCTTTCAGTTCCTTTTGTTGAACATACTTACTCAAGTTATCAACCTCTTTTCTTGATAGCCCTGCCAGTCCCCGGGCAGAAATCCCACATACTATACCCCCCTTTTTCACAGTTTCTGAAAATACTTTGAATTCACATTCTTTCACTATATCACTTACTTCTGTAATTGGCATATCCCATCTCAGGTCTGGTTTATCCGTTCCATAAAATTTTATCGCTTCCTGATAGGTCAATCTTGGAAAAGGAGTTTCAATTTCTCGATTAAGTACATCCTTAAACAGAGTTGTCATTAAACCTTCAACAACTTTAAATACATCATTTTCATCCACAAACGACATCTCCATATCTATTTGTGTAAATTCTGGTTGTCTATCAATTCTGAGGTCTTCATCTCTGAAACACTTAACAATCTGAAAATACTTATCAAATCCTGAAATCATCAAAATCTGTTTATATGTTTGAGGAGATTGAGGTAAAGCATAAAACCAGCCTTTAAAAATTCTGCTTGGAACAAGGTAATCCCTTGCCCCTTCAGGGGTGCTCTTCATTAGGAAAGGGGTTTCTATTTCAACAAATCCTTCTCTATCAAAATATCTCCTTACAGATTGATACATTCTGTGCCTGATTAAAAAATTTCTCTGCAGTTCGGGCCGCCTTAAATCAAGATATCTATATTTAAGCCTCAATTCTTCGGTTGCTTCGGTATAACCCGATACCTGAAAAGGGGTTGTTTTACTTTCATTCAGTATCTCAATATCCTCAACAAGAATTTCTATTTCACCTGTTTTCAGGTTCGGATTTGCCATACCCTTTGGCCTGCTTGCTACCTTACCTTTAATTGCAATTACATATTCTCTTCTTAATTTTTTAGCAACATTATAACTCTGGGGGTTTTTCTCAGGAGAAAAAACCAGTTGAGTAATCCCATACCTATCCCTGATGTCAATAAATCGGAGACCCCCGTGGTCTCTCCAGCTATCAACCCAGCCCATTAAAATAACTTCTTTATTACAATCCTTCAGCCTTAATTCTCCACAATTATTACTCCTTTTCCATTTCATTTAGACCTCTTAAATAAATTTTAAATTAATTTTTATAAAACATTTTTATCAATATTTAATTATTTCTTTTATAGTTCCAGCTTCTTAAAAACCTATCTAATAAGTGTCATTTTTATTGTTTTTATACTATTTTTAACTTTTGCTCTTGCAAAGTAAATCCCAGACGAAACAGCAACTCCATCAGAATTTACTCCTTTCCATTCTCGATAATAAATACCAGCAGAGAGCTTCTTGTTGAACAATGAAATTATTTCCCTACCCAAAACATCATATATTTTTAATTCAACTTTTGTTTCTACTGGAATTTCCAGTTTCAAAATTGTTGAACTGTTAAATGGATTGGGGAAATTTTGCCTTAAAGTAAATTTTTCCGGGATATGTGGATTAAAATTATTTTCCGAAGGTCCATTAAAAGTAGTATCACCATAAACAAGAGAGTAAGACATTTTTACAGAATTACCCTTATAATATTTTTTGTTTCCATTTTTATCTTCAGCAAAGAAATAAAAATACAATCTGACCCCATCGGGGAATTTCGGTAGCTCACAATAGTATCTATCTTTATCTTCTGATGGTATCATATTAAATTCCCGAAAATTCATACCACCTGTATATGAGAGAAATAGCTTTACTGAATTTTCTTTCAAACCATATCTGGATGCAGCACTTATATAAATCTTATACCTACCATTTTCCAGCTCGACTTCTGGTTCATTGCTAAAAACTACACCATAATTAAGAACTGCCTTATATGCATTAACTATTCCCCAGCCATAATTATTATCAGGATTATTATACTTGCTTGCTGTCGCCTTTAAAACACTATTAACCTGAAAAGGAGTCAGTCCTGGATTGGCAGAGAGAATCAATGCAGCAACACCTGCAGTTAACGGACATGAAAAGGATGTACCAGCACTGTAAATATAATTCGAATATGTACCGGGTCTTAATGCATAAATCAAATATCCCATTGCGCAGACATCCGGTTTTATTCTTCCATCAGCCGTTGGTCCTGGAGAACTAAAAATAGAAACCTGCCCATCTGGATTAACTGCACCAACTGCTAAAACATTAAAACCGTCGGCAGGTGCAATAATTGTACCCCAATCAGACATCCTTTCGTTCCCGGCAGAATTAACCACCACTATCCCCTTCTCAACAGCAAGGTCTGCAGCAATGGTAACTTTTGCTGTTTTTCCATCCATATCATCAGGTGTATAATAATTTTCATCACTAAAATCCGCATAACCGAGTGAACTGGAAACAATATCACATCCGATACTATCAAGCCATTCCAGACCTTCAATCCATAAATCTTCTTCAACAGCAATTTCCTTTGGAACAATTTCAGTCTTGGCAAGGGCAAAAGTTGAACCAAAGGCAGTTCCAATTAGTTTCCCTTCTTTAAAACCACCAATAGTTGAAAGTGTCATTGTTCCATGATTTTCCTGATTTTTACTGTCCTGTTCCAGCTGACTAGAGGTAGTATCATCCCTGTTAATAAAATCATATTCATCAATTACTGTTACACCCTCAAGGGATTCATGACTTCTGTTAAAACCTGTATCAAGCATTCCTATTAATACACCTTTTCCAGTAATTTCAAGATTATGCACATCAGGGGTTTTGATTAATTCATTCTGATTTAATGATTCTCCATATCTATATCGATATTCATCATTATATCCTGAAGATTTCCGAAAAATCCTGAGGTTCTCAGGAGGTCTATATCTGAATACTTTTACCTTCTCTACACTTTTTACAAATTTCAAGGATTCCACTATTTTCTTTTCTTTTTCATTCAGGTATAAGGTAATTCCATTCAACCATTTTGACCTGGATATCGGCTTAAAACCAAGCCTAATTATTTCATTCAGATAAGCATCATTTAAAGGAAGATCTGTTTCGTCTATTAATTTATCAAGTGGTAAAACCTTTGTTCTTCTTTCAAGAGACCGCTTACTTAACAACAATCTCTGATATTCAAGAGAGGAGTTTATATTCTTTAATAAGAAATTCTCTTTAGAATCAAAAAAGACCCAGTATTTAATCCTGGTATTATCCTGATGAAATTTCAAACCTAAAAACAGAAAGACAATCAGCATCAAAAATATTTCTGCCTTAACATATTTATTCATAATAACAAAACCGTATTTGTCAATTTAGTCCTGTAGATATATCAATAAAATAAAACCTGATTAAACAGGTTCATTACAATATAATTAATAGTGAACTAATTTGCAAATAGATTTAAGTAAATTAAATAAAACTCCGATAGTTATACTGGAGGTGATATAATGAATGATACTTTATTAAACCAGGACGAAATTGACAGCCTGTTAAACCAGATTAATAATGAAAACAACTCAGATACAGAAAATAAAGAAAATGAAAATCAACTAAAAACATATAAAAAGATATTCAGGCCTTTAAAAAAATCCGTTGAAAAATTTCAATTTCCCCGAAGGTCTCCTATTATAAAAAAGGAAAATGTTGTGTTAAATCCTGAACCTTCCTACATTCCTAAAAAGAACGAAACTGTCGTTTATACCCTGGATGGATACATAAAACGAAGATATAAATGAAAGATATTAACAAATATCAAAAAAAGATTGTTATTAATTTTTAACTAATTATCAGAACAGTAATATCATTAGTTTCATTTTATAGTCCACATATATCTATTAAAAGCAGAAATAAAGTAAACCAGTATTACAAAACATTCGAAGTATAGAATCCTGAACCATCAGCATCTATTAACATTCTGGCAATTTTAGTATTACCGAATACTGCTGCAGTATGAAGTGCTGTTGAACCGTCGGCATTCTGGTAGTTCAGATCGGCACCAGCTTTAATCAGGATTCTGGCAGCCTCAATTTTACCAAGGGCTGCAGCTGTGATCAGGGGTGTTGACGCACGCGAAGGTTCCAATACATTCAAATCAGAGCCAGCCTTAATATGTTTTCGTATAATTTCAATATAATCTGTAACTACTGCCGAGTGAAGGTCTATTCTGGGAACTGATACAGCTATCTGTAACTCTGCTGACTTTTGGGATGATTTATCCCTGTTTCTACAACCAATAAAAGTTGATAATATTAATGCTAATATTACTGTAGTCATTAATCTCACTTTTATCTCCTCCAACAAAAAATTTGGATTGTTTAATTCTAAATAATCAGGTACTCACAGTTTTCTCTCTGTATCTACATAAAGATAACAAAAATTTGACATAATGCAAAAGGATTAATGCATTTAAGGGAATCAATAGAATATGTAAGCAGGTTAAATTGCTAATTTCCAGGAAAGTAATATATGGAAATGGATATAATGAAATTTTCTATCAATCTTTAAGTAACTCATTATGAGAGGAGAGTATTATTATAAGTCAAAGGATTAAACTTAGAAACCATTCTCTACTAAGAGATGAAAATATAAAAAGTTATACAAACAGTCAGGATTATAAATAACAAAATATTAATTTTGAAAACATAATAGTATAGTTCGAAATAATGAAAAAAAATCAAATGATGCATGAAAAAACTTATGTATAAATTTGTTTTAATCTACGAAATACATTGTTCCATACCTGCTCACAATGGTAATAGAAGATAAATGTTATTTAAGCTCTGTCATTATGATATTCATCTTTATGTAATAAGTTTTAATTTAGTATAAAATAAATGGAAAAATTATTGATTTAGAAGAATTTTTTCTTTAATTTAATTAAAATACATATTTTAATATTAAGGAGGCAGGAAATGAAGATATTGAGAATTTTCATAGTTTTATTATTAGGCTTGTTTTTATTTGAATGTGGAGGGCAAAAAGCAACATTAACTATTGATGTAACAAAACCAATGAACATCGAGTATAAAGGAATAAAAGGAAAGGCTTTTCCTTATAAGGCAGAAGCATTTGCAAACATAGTTTATATAGACCCTGTTGACAATGCAGAGAAAATAACAGACCAATCAGTAGATTATACCTGCTCATATATGTACCTGGAGGATGAAGTTTCCGGTGACCTCAGCTATCAGATAATCCTTGGCGATATGACTGTTTCAACGAGCTTTATGAGGGCAAAACCTCAAATTAAAGCTTTTAGAAGATTAAAGGGAAGAAGAGTCAGATTTTCCCTCGGTAAAAAGGGTGGAATTAAAAATGTAAAAGAGCTTGACGTCGTTAGAATGGAAGCTGATATGCCCTTCAATCCTGTTGACCAGATTTACACAAATTTTATCAGGTTACCTGATAAACCAGTTAAAAAAGGAGATTCCTGGACTGCAACCGTTACCGCTCCTCTTACCTCACTACAACTCCAGGGAGAACTAAAATTTACCGACAATTGCACCCTTGAGGATATTGAAATCAAAAAAGGAATTGAATGTCATAAAATCAGTTTCGTAAGAGATGCAGAATACAGTGGAAATATAAACTTACCAGGTCTCAATTATGAAATAAATGGAAAAGGAAAGGAAAAAGGCAATTTCTGGTTCGATAGTAAAAGAGGAATTATTGTTCTCATCGAAAGCACAAGTACTGAAAAGGTTATTTCCGGTCTTCCTCAATTCCCAACAGCAAAAGTAGAAATTAATATAAGCGGGAAATATAAATTTGAACTAAAAGAGTAAAAAATTAAAATGAAATAAGAAAATCCCAACGTTTTTGTCGGGATTTTTTTATTTTTTAACCCGTTCCAGGTATTTATTCTGGGATGGGTCTATTCTCACAATTTCTCCAGTCTCAATAAATGGGGGAACCTGGACTATTACACCGGTTTCTAATTTTGCGGGTTTAGGTGAACCTGAAATAGTCGCACCCTTTAAAGGCGGTTCAGTTTCTATCACCTTTAAATCTATTGTTGTAGGTAAATTTACTCCAATGGGTTTCCCTTCAAAAAACTCTATTGTGAATATTGCATTTGGAACAAGATAATTTATTGCATTACCAAGTAAATCCTCAGTTAAAGGAATTTGTTCATAGGTTCTGGTATTCATAAAGTAGTATTCATCCCCGGTAGAATACAAATATTCCATTTCGTGTTCTTCCACTCTTATTACTTCAACTTTTTCATCAGAGCGAAATCGGTATTCAATATTGGAATTATTTTTTAAATTTTTCAATTTAGCCTGAACCATACCTCTTCCTTTTCCTGGGGTTATATGTTCAATTTCCTGAACCCTACAGAGTTCTCCTCGGTGCATTATTTTCATTCCTGCTCTTAATTGAGTGGCTGGTATCATAATTTTTTCTCCCTCTTATTTTTTTAAATTAGAATTTAATATTAAATGAAATTTTATATTGTAAATTATTTTGTTGAAATTTAGGAGAAAAATTATTAGGGTATCTCCTGGATAAAAAAAAGAAAGGAGGAGATACCCTATGCAGTCATTGATTGTTAGTAAATATAAGTTTTCTGATTTAATAAGTCAAGCATTTAATAACATTCATAGTGATATATTGAAGATGTTTAAGGGTGTATTGGAGGA